>NZ_JBFRVF010000039.1:0-38674 GCF_041475025.1 Vibrio sp. 10N.222.49.C12
CGCCATGCTCGGCGCACAAGAAAAAAGCCCCGAACTGAGTTCGAGGCTTAAGATCTTAATCAAAGCTGGTTAAATCTCTAAGAGATTATTCCCACTCGATAGTTGCTGGTGGCTTACCAGAAATATCGTAAACAACACGTGAAATGCCGTTAACTTCGTTGATAATACGGTTAGAAACCTTACCTAGGAAGTCGTATGGTAGGTGTGCCCAGTGAGCAGTCATGAAGTCGATAGTTTCTACGGCACGTAGAGATACAACCCAATCGTACTTACGGCCATCGCCCATTACGCCAACTGAACGTACTGGTAGGAATACCGTGAATGCTTGAGATACTTTGTGGTAAAGGTCAGCAGCGTGAAGCTCTTCAATGAAAATAGCATCTGCGCGACGCAGTAGATCACAGTACTCTTTCTTGATTTCGCCAAGAACACGAACACCTAGACCAGGACCCGGGAATGGGTGGCGGTAAAGCATGTTGTATGGAAGACCAAGCTCAAGGCCGATCTTACGTACTTCATCTTTAAACAGCTCACGTAGAGGTTCAACAAGACCCATTTCCATATCATCAGGAAGGCCACCAACGTTGTGGTGAGATTTGATTACGTGTGCTTTACCTGTCTTAGATGCAGCAGACTCGATTACGTCTGGGTAGATAGTACCCTGAGCAAGCCATTTAGCATTAGATAGTTTCTTAGACTCTTCATCGAAGATATCTACGAATACGTGACCGATGATTTTACGCTTAGCTTCTGGTTCAGCTTCGCCTTCCAGAGCTTTAAGGAAACGATCTTCTGCATCGACTTTGATGATGTTTAGGCCGAACTGGTCACCAAACATATCCATAACTTGCTCAGCTTCGTTTAGACGAAGAAGGCCGTTATCAACAAATACACATGTTAGTTTGTCGCCGATAGCGCGGTGAGCAAGCATCGCAACTACAGATGAATCAACACCACCAGAAAGACCAAGGATAACTTCGTCGTCACCTACTTGTTCTTTAATACGTGCAACTGCATCTTCAATGATTGAAGCTGAAGTCCACAGACCTTCACAACCACATACGTTAAGAACGAAGTTCTCAAGCATTTTCAGGCCGTTTTTAGTGTGTGTTACTTCTGGGTGGAATTGAACACCGAAGTACTTCTTCTCTTCGTTTGCCATTGCAGCGTATGGGCAAGTGTCTGTTTCAGCGATCTTTGTGAAATCAGCTGGAATCTCAACTACTTTGTCGCCGTGGCTCATCCAAACATCTTGAGTAGACTCAAGGTCAGCGAAAAGTGCAGATTCGCCAGTCACTTGTACCGCTGCGTAGCCGAACTCGCGCTCAGTAGACGTTGCTACTTTACCGCCAAGTTGCTCAGCCATAGTTTGCATGCCGTAGCAGATACCGAATACAGGAACACCTGAATCAAATACGTACTGAGGTGCACGTGGAGAGTTCTCCTCCGTTACACTTTCAGGACCACCAGATAGGATGATGCCGTCTGGATTGAATTCACGAATATCCGCTTCTTCTACGTCCCAGCTCCAAAGTTCACAGTAAACACCGATCTCACGAATACGACGAGCTACTAGCTGTGTGTATTGAGAACCGAAGTCTAGAATTAGAATACGTTGGTCATGAATATTTTTAGTCATTGTAAGCAGTCTTATTGGCTATGTGATAAAACGGAGGTGAGTTTACTCACCTCTGATTAACTCTTCAAGAAATAAAGCAAACGTTTTCGTTAGATATCTTTAACCACGTGTTTTGAGACAATCGGACTTTTAACAAAACAGGCGGTAGATATAATACCAATCACAGTAAGTAAGTGTTCAGGAATAGCGTAGGAAAAAAGCCTGAGAACGAGGCTGCTCTATTCGACAAAGAGTTCTGATAAGTAGTTATTCTACAATCAAAAATTCTAACGAAGTTATCGAGGTTTTTAACAAGCTAGGATGACCAGTTATTTACTACGATTGGTATATTAATGTGCCGACTAAATCAGCACATTATTCAAACGTTTGGACGTATTATTAACCTAAACGGTAGTTAGGTGCTTCTTTCGTGATTTGAACATCGTGTACGTGAGATTCTTTCATGCCCGCACCAGAGATACGAACAAACTCAGCTTTAGTACGCATGTCTTCAACAGTTGCAGAACCCGTTAGGCCCATGCTTGAGCGTAGACCGCCCATCTGTTGGTGAACGATCTCTTTTAGACGACCTTTGTATGCGATACGACCTTCAATACCTTCTGGAACAAGCTTGTCTGCAGCGTTGTCAGATTGGAAGTAACGGTCAGAAGAGCCTTGAGACATAGCGCCAAGAGAACCCATACCACGGTAAGACTTGTAAGAACGACCGTTGTAAAGAATAACTTCACCCGGTGCTTCTTCAGTACCCGCGAACATTGAACCAACCATCACACAAGATGCGCCAGCAACGATAGCTTTACAGATATCGCCAGAGAAGCGGATACCGCCATCTGCGATTACTGGAATACCGTATTCGTTTGCAACTTCCGCTGCGTCTGCGATTGCTGTTACTTGAGGAACACCAACACCAGTAACGATACGAGTCGTACAGATTGAACCTGGGCCGATACCAACTTTAACTGCACTAACACCCGCTTCGATAAGAGCACGTGCGCCAGCACCAGTTGCTACGTTACCACCGATGATTTGTAGATCAGGGTATGCAGCGCGAGTTTCGCGGATACGGTTAAGTACGCCTTCAGAGTGACCGTGTGAAGAGTCGATAAGTAGAACGTCTACGCCAGCTTCAACTAGAGCAGCAACACGCTCTTCGTTACCAGCACCAGCACCAACAGCTGCACCTACACGTAGGCTGCCGCGCTCATCTTTACATGCGTTTGGTTTACGTTCTGCTTTGTGGAAATCTTTTGCAGTGATCATTCCAGTCAGTTGGAAGTCATCATTTACAACAAGAACTTTTTCAACACGCGCTTCGTGCATTTTCTCTTGAACTTCTTCACGAGTTGCACCTTCTTTAACAGAAGCAAGGCGAGCTTTAGGCGTCATTACTACATCAACTTTCTTAGAAAGGTCAGTAACAAAGCGAACGTCACGGCCAGTAATGATACCAACCAATTCGTTTGTTTCAGTAACAACAGGGAAACCGGCGAAGCCGTGTTTTTGAGTAAGGGCTACAACATCAGCGATTGTCGCGTCAGGGCTTACAGTTACTGGGTGAGAAACCACACCAGCTTCGTAAATTTTAACCTGGCGAACCATTTCAGCTTGCTGCTCGATTGACATATTCTTATGAATAAAGCCAATACCACCTTCTTGCGCAAGGGCAATTGCTAGGCGTGCTTCCGTAACAGTATCCATCGATGCAGAGATCATTGGGATGTTTAAAGAAATGTTTTTCGTTAACTGAGTGCGAAGATCAGCTGTGTTCGGAAGAACGGTTGAGTGTGCTGGGACGAGTAAAACGTCATCAAAAGTTAAAGCTTCTTTTGCGATTCGTAGCATTTGCAATATCTCACAACAAAGGTGTTAAAAGGAGTAAACCCAACTTTATCGTTTCGCATAATAAAGTGATTTGGATTTGATATTGCAGACGGATTATACGCACGGCGAAATCGCTTGGCTACACATTTTTGTATTTTTAATTTGCATTTACCCCCTTGCTATGTATTATATTGCCGCTATCTTCCATACTCACGCCCTGTGAGATTCCAAGAAAGACCTTCCTTCAAGGAAAGATAGTGCTTCTATGACTAATCCAAACATCTTTACTGTTTCTCGCCTCAACTCAGAGGTTCGTCTCCTATTAGAAAACGAAATGGGAATAGTCTGGCTCGTTGGTGAAATCTCAAACTTCTCTGCACCTGTATCTGGTCACTGGTACCTCACGCTTAAAGACTCTCGCGCTCAAGTTAAGTGCGCCATGTTTCGTGGCAATAACCGCCGTGTCACCTTTAAGCCCCAGAATGGTAATCAAGTTCTAGTCAAAGCTCGCCTGTCTCTTTATGAGCCACGTGGTGATTATCAACTGATCATCGAAAGCATGCAGCCAGAGGGTGACGGTAAGCTTCAGCAAGAGTTTGAAAAACTGAAGATGAACCTTGCCGCAGAAGGCCTGTTTGCTCAATCGAGTAAGCAACCACTTCCTGAACACCCAAAGCGCGTTGGCGTTATCACCTCAAAAACGGGCGCTGCGCTGTTTGATATTCTTGATGTACTGAAAAGACGCGATCCTTCATTGCCTGTTGTGGTTTACCCGACCATGGTTCAAGGCGAAGAGGCGGCAATTCAGATTGCTCAAGCGATTGGACGAGCTAACGAACGCAATGAGTGTGATGTGTTGATCGTGGGCCGTGGTGGCGGCTCACTGGAAGACCTATGGTGCTTCAATAACGAGATCGTAGCTCGCACAATCGCAGCAAGCCAAATCCCGATTATCAGCGCCGTTGGCCACGAAGTGGATGTCACTATCGCTGATTTCGTTGCCGATATGCGTGCCCCAACGCCATCAGCTGCCGCAGAATTGGTTAGCCGTGATAACAGTCATAAAGAACAAGCTTTCGCGTCTAAACGTGCTCGCTTAGTCAGTGCGATTCGTCATGTGTTAATCAAACAGGCGCAATCAACTCAAACGTTGAAATACCGCATAGAGAAGCAACACCCTAGCTACCAACTTCAAAAGCAGAGTCAGCAGCTTGATGACCTAGATATGCGTTTGCGTCGTGGTATGACTCAATACCTAAAACAGCATGCACAGCGTGTTGAACGTAAACAGCACCAGCTTCAATTGAACTCGCCAGTGAAACGCCTTGGCGAACAGAAACTGCATCTGCAACGTTCAGAGCAAAAGCTATTGGATGCAATGGACAAGACATTACTAACCACTCGCCACCAGCTCGCTATGGCTGCAGAGAAGTTAGAGACCGTTAGTCCACTGGCAACCCTAAAGCGTGGCTACAGCATTACTCATTCAGAATCGAGCAAGACGGTATCATCGATTAACGATGTCGAAGTCGGTGAAGTGATCACCACTCAAGTTGAAGACGGTGTGATTGAGTCGCAAGTGACCACAAGAGTGACTAAGAGCGAGCTTTAAGTTCGACCTAACGTTTCAAACCAGAAAGCCCTATCGATAATCGACAGGGCTTTTTAGTATCTAACGCTTTCAAAAAACTAACCTATTCCAACCCTACTCAGTAGTAGAAGGCTCCTTCATGGTTAGCATCCCTTCAGTCACAATAAAGTTGATGATGAAGTCTAGCCCTTGGCTCTCTTTGAGGTTGGTGAACACGTATGGCTTGGTTGGACGCATGCGTTGTGTGTCTTGCTCCATCACTTCAAGTGACGCGCCAACATACGGTGCTAAATCGATCTTGTTGATGACTAACAGATCGGATCGTGTAATACCCGGACCACCTTTACGTGGGATCTTCTCCCCCTCCGCTACATCAATCACGTAGATGGTAAGATCGGCTAATTCAGGGCTGAACGTCGCACTCAAGTTATCACCACCGCTTTCGACGAATACCACATCGAGGTTTTTGTGCAGCTTAGCCAGCTCTTCAACGGCCGCTAGGTTCATCGACGCATCTTCACGAATCGCAGTATGCGGGCAACCGCCCGTTTCAACACCGATGATACGATCTGGTTCTAGAGCCTCTGCTCGCGTAAGTATCTTGGCATCTTCTTGAGTGTAGATGTCGTTAGTTACCACTGCAATATTCAGCTTGTCTCGAATTGCTTTACACAGCACCTCTAACAACGCTGTTTTACCAGACCCTACCGGGCCGCCAATACCAATTCGAAGGGGTTGCTTATAACTTTCCATTGTCTACTTCCTTATATTCTTTTCTTGCTACCTCGTTCGCGCTGACCGCTACGAACGAAATAGTCTCGTGTATTGTGTTTCGTGCAGTGAGCTTGCTAATGCCATTGATGGCGAAAAACTGCCTACCATCCAATCTTCTATCGCGTGGGCCTTTTCGATCACCTCAGGAAAGGTGTTGGTGATATTAATCAATGCCAACTGCCCGTCGGTTTGACCTAAAGGCACCAGTTTCACGCCTGCGGTAACGATATTTTCAAGCCAGCTCCATAAGTAACCTTGCTTGAGGTTTTCTAAATCAATGCCCCAATGCTGAGCCGCCATACACATGCCCAACAATTGGTTTGGGTGACTATCAACAGAGTCTACCTGTGAAATATCGATATCTAAGCGCTTCAACAAAGTATTCAATGCTTGCCCACGCTGTTTCTCTTCCGCTCGCAATTCACTGGTTTCACGGCTTGAGTACAGGTAATTACACCAGTGCTCAATCTCATCGAGTTCACCCTTTTCTAGAGCGTGGTAAAGACGCTCTAATATAGGCAATTCCAAGGTCGCGACACTGGAGTTGACGATGGTGTTGAGCCACTGTTCCATGCTGTTGCGATCGGTCACCCAACCCGCTTCAACCGCTAACTCTAAACCCTGCGAGTAAGTGAACCCACCAATCGGCAATGACGGACTGATCAATTGAAACAGGCGATAGATGGCGACATTTTCTGTTGTGGTCATAACCGTGCCCTCAGTCTTCTAGAATCAAATAAGTTCGAGAGCTTACGCGCCTAACAGTAATAGTGCGCTTGCTGAAGCCACACCAACCGACATCCATTTTGAGTAAACCGCGCGGCCAACAAAAGCACCGATAACCATCAAAGCCAAAGCAGTGATGCTCATGCCAGTTGCAAACTGAGTTAGGTTACTTGCCGCTTCAACGCCGTGTGCGTAACCATGGAAAAACAACATAGCAATCGAAGCAACTAATACGCTGTTTACACGCTTGGTTGATGGTGAGAATACATGCCATAAACATAAGCTGACGACAAACAGAGAAGCGATAATGGCAGGCTCAACAATCACAGAGAAACCTAGGGCTTGGCCTGCGATAAGCCCTACCACTAAAGACACCAATCCACCGCCAATCAGAGCTGCTTTTGTCTTGGTGGAAAATGACAGTGCGCCAATTAATAAACCGAAAGCGATCAGCATGATCAGATGATCCATGCCAGTCACAGGGTGAGTTAAGCCAGACATAAACGAGTGAGACTCATGAACTGAATGCGCCCCATGTCCTGGGTGAGCGAAAGCCATCGTTGATGTTGTTAGAGAAGCTATTGTGAAAGTGCATAAGCCTGCAGCTGTTTTAAAGTTCATCGCGAGTTCCTTGCTTTATACCAATCGTAGTAAATAATTGCTCACCCTAGCTTGCTAAAATGCTCGATAACTGCGTTATAATTTTTGATTGTAGAATAACTACTTATCGAAAAATTATGCCTTGTTCTCAAGCCTTTTTTCTGCGCTATTGTTGATCACTTACTTACTGTGATTGGTATTATTGTTATTAATATCGTTGTTATATAAATCGTTTAGTGAGTCATCAATGACTCGATTAATGATGGTGATGATGTCCACCAGAGCGACCGCCATAAGCACCGCCTTCTGGTTCAAACGGTTGTTTCTCAGTGGTCACTTTCGCGCCTAAGCCTTCAACCATTTCATCTAAAACATGGTCGTGTTGATAACGAACCCAACCCGCTTCCACTTGCAGCGGAACATGACGGTTACCAAGGTGATACGCCACTCGCGTTAACAGGAGCAAGTCTTCACAGTAAACAGTCGAAACGGTTTCTGGTGCCGCTTTCACTTCTACGACTAAACCGCATTTACTTGAGAGTTGTTCGCCACCACGCAAGATATGACCTCGTGGTAGAAACAGTCCGGCATTGCGCCCGTCATCGAGCATCACCTTAAGACGGCTCTTAATGCGGCTATCGATCGGCAGGCTTAAGTAGCCGTCCGGTGCATTTTGTATTTGAGTATTCAGTTGAGTCAGTTCAATCATGCTATTACCTCAATCTCCTTGTGAGATTTATAACGTTCAAAATAGGGTCACTAAAATAAGATTCTTTAGTCAAAGGCTTAGAATAGAAAGTACCGCTGAGCCATTGGCAGCTCTTCTGCAGGCTCACACGTGAGTAGTTCACCATCGGCGCGCACTTGGTACGTCTGAGAGTCGACTTCAATCTTCGGCATCCAATCATTGAGCTTCATGTCGGCTTTGCTGATGTTTCGGCAGTTGCTCACAACACCAATCAAGCTCTGCAGACCCAATTGCTTGTCGATGTTCTGCGCCTTGGCTTCTTTAGAGACAAACAGCATTGATGTGTTCTGACACGCCTTGCCGTAGCTACCAAACATCGAGCGATAGTGAACTGGCTGAGGTGTTGGGATTGAAGCGTTTGGGTCACCCATCGGCGCCATGGCGATCATGCCGCCTTTCAAAATCACGCTTGGTTTCACGCCAAAGAAGGCTGGCTTCCATAGAACTAGGTCAGCTAATTTCCCGGCTTCGATCGAACCGATTTCATGAGACATACCATGAGTGATCGCAGGGTTGATGGTGTACTTAGCGACATAACGTCTTAAACGGAAGTTATCGCTGTAGTCTGAATCTTCTTTTAAGCTACCGCGCTGAACTTTCATCTTGTGCGCGGTTTGCCAAGTACGTGTTACTACCTCGCCTACTCGTCCCATAGCTTGAGAATCCGAGGCGATCATCGAGAACGCACCTAAATCATGAAGAATGTCTTCTGCGGCAATGGTTTCACGGCGGATACGAGATTCCGCAAACGCGACATCTTCTGCAATTGATGGTGAAAGGTGATGACACACCATCAACATGTCTAAGTGCTCATCTACCGTATTGACGGTGTAAGGTCGGGTCGGGTTGGTTGAAGAAGGCAGAACGTTCGGCTCACCTGCCGCACGGATAATATCGGGAGCATGGCCGCCACCCGCACCTTCAGTGTGGTAGGTATGAATCACTCGGTCGCCAATTGCGCCAAGTGTTGATTCAACAAAACCCGACTCATTCAGCGTATCGGTGTGAATTGCAACTTGTACGTCCATCTCATCGGCAACACTTAAGCAAGTATCAATTGACGCGGGTGTTGTTCCCCAGTCTTCGTGCAACTTCAAGCCAACAGCACCCGCTGCTACTTGCTCACGCAGTGCTTCAGGCTGACTGGCATTGCCCTTTCCTAACAAACCAAAGTTCATTGGGAATTGATCGAGTGATTCCAACATACGATGCATGTTCCACGGACCCGGTGTACATGTGGTTGCGTTGGTGCCCGTATTTGGACCCGTGCCACCGCCGATCATGGTTGTCACACCCGACGCCAGTGCTTCTTCAATCTGTTGTGGGCAAATAAAATGAATGTGTGAATCAATACCACCAGCAGTCAAGATTGAACCTTCGCCTGCTAAAATTTCCGTGCCCGGGCCAATCACAATATCAACGCCCGGTTGAACATCTGGGTTGCCCGCTTTGCCCAATGCCTGAACTCGACCATCTTTGACTGCGACATCGGCTTTTACGATGCCCCAGTAATCCAACACAATCGCGTTAGTGATCACCAAATCTGGAGTTTCGGCACTTGGACGTTGGCTTTGCCCTTGTCCATCACGGATAACTTTGCCGCCGCCGAATTTCACTTCATCACCGTATACGGTGTAATCCTTTTCAACTTCTAGCCATAAATCAGTGTCAGCAAGACGCACTCGGTCACCGACTGTAGGCCCAAACATTTCGGCATAAGCCTGTTTGGATATCGTCGCCATGATCAATCCTTTGTTGTTTTAATTCTTTCTATGGGAGCGCTTAGAGCTTGCCCATCACCTTTCCTTGGAAGCCATAAATCTCTAACTTACCGGCATAACGCACTAACTCGACGCTACGTGACTGACCCGGTTCAAAACGGGTAGCGGTGCCCGCAGGGATATTGAGTCGAAAGCCTTTAGTGGCTTCTCGGTCAAAGATCAGCGAAGGGTTTGCTTCATAGAAGTGGTAATGAGAGCCGATTTGCACGGGACGGTCGCCTATATTTTGAACCTTTACGGACGTCGTGTCTCGGCCTTCGTTTAGAGTGATATCACCGGGAGCGGTTTCTACTTTTCCGGGCACTAAGCCTGAATATTGTTTGGTGGATCCAGCCATATTTCTTCTCCCTACACGATAGGTTCATGAACGGTCACCAACTTGGTGCCATCGGGAAAAGTCGCTTCGACTTGTACATCTGGGATCATGGAAGGGATCCCCTCCATAACGTCATCGACGGTAAGCAGTGTGCGTCCAAAATCCATCAATTCCGAAACGGTTTTCCCCTCACGGGCACCTTCAAGAATGGCACTGCTGATCAGAGCAATAGATTCTGGGTAGTTGAGTTTTAAGCCTTTCTGTTTACGCTGCTGTGCCAGCATTCCTGCGCAGAAGATAAGTAGCTTATCTTTTTCTCTTGGTGTTAATTCCATTTAGCTGCCCGCTGTTAGTGTTGTTTTCTTATTGCTCAGAAACGCATGAGCAGTAAGTGGGATTCAATCACAGCAAGCTTGAAAAAATGTACCGAGGGCCGGAAGTCGCCCTCGGTACAAATAGGGCTAATCGCTAAGTCGCCCAAATCCTTGGTAAATCAGGAGTCGTACCACATAAATGAGAGCGAGTTGCTTGCCAAATCTGACCAAAGGCTTGGAGGATATCTTCACTCCAATTACCCAAGGCTCGCACCACAATCAATCCTTCTATCTGAGTAGCACCCAATATTAATGTGGGTTCACTCGACGTTTTTGATGTAACTGATTGCTGTGAAGCTTGCTGTGTAATAGATATGAGCAAGCTCTGTACCAACTCTAGATCTTGCTTCTCATTTGAGGTGATATAAAAGGTTCCCATCATTGAATAATCAAGTAACCCCATATTTATCATTAACTTATCGCCACCATGAAAATTAAAGCCTTCAGTCAGAAGCCTTTGATTATCAAGATAGATTTCTGTTTTCCCAACGAGATGACCATGCTCGAATCCCTCATTCTGTGCAGGGCGTCCAAAACAGTGCATCTCCCAACCCCAAAACTGTGCACCCTTTTCTAGGCGAATTTCAGTATCTAAACGAACGTGTGCATTCGGGAAAAAGATGTTCTCTTGCGGCATCCATTCCAAGCGTGCATCTTTCTTCACTCGTAGGGTCTGCTTCTGCTTGGCGTACTTGTTGTTTGAGCGATAAAACTTGGTCGCACCGGGTGTGGTAATCAACGCGTGAGCACCGTGCTCAAGATTCACGTTAATATTGAGAGTGTCACCACCTACCACTCCGCCGGGGGGATGGAGTAAGTAGGTGTGACACGTTTCCCCATCAGGATACAGGGGGCGTTGCACCGCAAGCGGACCAGACTGCTGACGATTCTTTAATACGGTTTTATCACCTCGATCGACAAAGGTGAGGTTTAAACTCGCTTGCCAACCATCACGAATATCTTGTTCGATGGTCTCATTCAAAGATAAAGCTTCTACTAAAGAAACCTTGCTTACTTCATTCGGAGAAAAGAGATAATTCATACGGTTAGGTACTCCTTTATCAAGGACTCATCGAGCCCTGTCATTTCACCTTCTGCCACTTGGCGTCCACGGTCGATAATGCAAAAACGGTCACCGACCTTTCTTGCAAACGGCAGCTTCTGTTCAACCAACAGAACCGTGAGCCCCATTTTCTCGTTGAGCATGCGAATGATGTCGCCAATCTCTTGCACAATATTGGGTTGAATACCCTCCGTCGGCTCATCCAAGATCAATAGCTTTGGATTAACCACCAGCGCACGCCCAATCGCTAGCTGTTGCTGCTGGCCACCCGATAAATCACCACCGCGACGATGTAGCATCTCTTTTAACACTGGGAAAATATCGAAGATGAATTCAGGGATCTTGCGGTCACCCTTTTTACGAATCGGTAAACCGACCTCTAGATTTTCTTGAACAGTGAGCATTGGGAAGATCTGGCGACCTTGCGGTACATAGCCGATCCCTTGGCGTGGACGGTCCTCGGCATCGGTTTTCAAAAGTGACTCACCCGATAAGGAAATGTCACCGCTTTCAACCTTCACCAACCCCATAATGCATTGCAGCAACGTCGTTTTACCGACACCGTTTCGCCCCATTAGCACCGTGCATTTACCTTCTGGGATCTGCATATCCAAATCCCACAGCGTGTGGCTCTCACCGTAATATTGATTAACTGATTTAACCTCTAACATCCTATTCTCCGAGATAAACTTGTTTAACTTCAGGGTGAGCCTGCACTTGATCCATGGTGCCTTCTGCCAACACGTGACCTTGATGAAGCACGGTGACGTGGCTAGCAATCGAACGAACGAAATCCATATCGTGTTCAACTACAACCACCGAGTGCTTACCTGCTAGCGAGTTAAGAAGTTCAGAGGTGCGGTCCATTTCTTGGTGAGTCATACCTGCCACGGGTTCATCCACCAGCAACAGCTTAGGGTTTTGCATCAATAGCATGCCGATCTCTAACCACTGCTTTTGTCCGTGAGACAGGTTACCTGCCAAATTCGCCGCTTCGTCTTTTAAATGAATCAGCTCAAGTACCGAGGTTAATTTGTCTTTCTGTTCACCAGACATCACAGCGGTGAACGTCGCCCACACTGAGCGGTCACCGGCCATGGCTAATTCAAGGTTCTGCCACACAGTTAAACACTCAATCACGGTCGGTTTTTGGAATTTACGCCCAACGCCTGCATTGGCGATTTCGGCTTCGTTCATCTTCAATAAGTTGATGTTCGAACCCAACCACACCTCGCCGGTGTCTGGCTTAGTTTTACCTGTGATAATGTCCATCATGGTGGTTTTACCTGCGCCATTAGGACCTATGATACAGCGTAGCTCTCCCTCTTTGATGTAGAGGTTGAGGTCGTTTATCGCTTGGAAACCATCGAAGCTTTTGTTGACGCCTTCGACATACAACAGCACGTTATGTCGAGTATCGATGGCAGGATGAATATCGGGTTTGAGGTAATCAAAGACTTCGTCTCGACGAGTGAACGCCTGAACCGATTCCTTTACGCTATTAAATGTGGTCATGCGATCACCTCCTTGGCCTTGTGCTGATCTTCCTTATCTTTATCTTGGTTTTTCCCATTTGATGCCTTGCGCAGCTGCTGCCACTTTTCACTGACAAAGCCAATCACACCTTTTGGGAAGTACATGGTTGAGAGTACGAATAGTCCACCCAGAGCAAACAGCCACACCTCCGGGAACTCAACCGTAAACCAACTCTTGGCGTAGTTGATGATCAATGCACCGACAATGGCACCAAACAGAGTGGCACGACCGCCTAAGGCTACCCAAACCACAATCTCAATCGAGTTAAGAGGAGCAAATTCTCCCGGATTGATAATACCCACTTGAGGGACATATAAAGCCCCGGCAATACCGGCGATAACCGCAGAAAGAACGAAGACCCACAGCTTGATGCCATCGACGTCATAGCCCATAAAGCGAGTGCGTGATTCCGTATCACGAATCGCTAATGCCACACGACCTAATCGACTGGTCACCACCATGCGACAAGCTATGTAGCTGAGAATGAGCGCAATACCAGTCGCGACAAACAGTCCTATCTTGACCGCATCACTCTGCAAACTCAGACCGATGATGTCTTTGAAATCCGTCAGTCCGTTGTTGCCACCAAAGCCCATTTCGTTGCGGAAAAATGCCAGCATCAATGCGTAAGTTAATGCCTGAGTCATGATAGAAAGATACACCCCGGACACACGAGAGCGGAAAGCTAAATAACCGAACAAGTAAGCCAATGCGCCCGGCACTAGCACCACCATCAGGCAAGCAAACCAGAACTGGTCAAAGCCCTGCCAAAACCACGGCAACGCAGACCAATCAAGGAACACCATGAAATCTGGTAAGACTGGATCACCATAAACCCCACGGTCACCAATCTGATGCATCAAGTACATGCCCATCGCATAACCACCAAGCGCAAAGAAAGCACCGTGGCCAAGGCTCAAGATTCCGAGATAGCCCCACACCAGATCGAGCGCCAACGCCAACATTGCGTAGCTCAGATATTTGCCCATCAGCGAGATAGTAAAAGTCTCTACATGGAGCGGGTGCCCACTTGGTAACATGGTGTTAGCCAGTGGGATAAGAATAACGGCCGCTAGAATGGCAAGGATGGTCAGTTGGCCACCTTTGTCACCACGCATTGCCGAAAGTACAAATGATTTTGACTGCATGATGTTGTCCTTAACCTTCAGCCGCACGACCACGTTGCGGGAAGAGTCCGCGTGGGCGTTTTTGAATAAATAGAATGATGAAAACCAGTACCAGAATCTTGGCGAGAACCGCACCAGCCCATGGTTCTAAAATTTTATTGAACAGACCAAGGCTTAAGCCTGCGACTAGCGTGCCCCATAGGTTGCCAACACCGCCGAATACCACCACCATGAATGAGTCGATGATGTACGCCTGTCCCATATTAGGGCCAACGTTGGTCAGTTGAGACAGTGCCACGCCTGCAACACCCGCAACGCCAGAGCCTAAACCGAAGGTCATCGCATCAACTCGCTCTGAACGAATACCCATCGCACGAGCCATGCCACGGTTTTGAGAAACCGCACGAACCTGCAAACCTAGTGGTGTCTTTTTCAGAACCATTAATAAGCCCATAAACACCAAACCACAGAAGAGAATGATGTAAAGGCGGTTGTAGGTCAGGGACAACATTGGGTTTAATTGAAGTGCTCCAGACATCCATTCAGGCGTGCTCACTGAGCGGTTCAAAGGAGAGAAAATAGAACGAACAGCCTGCTGCAAGATTAAGCTAATACCAAAGGTCGAGAGTAAGGTTTCCAATGGGCGACCATAAAGATGACGAATCACACTTCGCTCAATCGCAATGCCCACTAAGCCAGAAACAATGAATGCCGCTGGAATGGAAAGTATCAGCGCTAGGCCAATATGATTCGGCATCAACAACTGCAATACGTAGGTGGTGTAAGCGCCAATCATGATCAGCTCGCCATGAGCCATGTTGATAACGCCCATCACACCAAAGGTAATCGCTAAGCCAATGCCTGCCAGTACCAATACCGAGCCTAAACTCAAACCGAAGAATACTGTTTCTACACCCGAATAGAGTGCTTGGCTTTGTTGATAGCTATCCATCGCACGTTCTGCTGCAGCGGTAATGCTTGGATCTTGCTCACTGTTCAGTAGTTGGTTCAGTGTTTTCAGAACGACCGAGTGTTTGAAGTCGCCAACTCGTTCAATTGAAGCCACACGATCTTCAATGGTGGCACTGTTATTAAGAGAAGTGGCAATCGCTAACGACAAATCCATTAGCTCAGCTACTTTGCCATCTGATTCATTGGCTCTGAGTTCAGTTAGTCGTTCGATAATGTCAGCGTCTTTGGTTCCTAACAAATCCAAAACCGCCTTATAACGCACATCAGGGTTGCCGCTGTTCAGTCCAATCGAGGCTATTTCCCCGCGTAATATCCCGCGAAGTTTGTTATTCACACGAACCTTTTTAAACTGTCTCGCATTCTCGATATTAAGCGTTGAATCATCCCATACTGACTGAGCTGACGTCGCTGTTTTGATACTTTGAATGAGGTAGAGCTGTTTATACTGCTCGCTCTGTTTCTCATTGAAGTAGTAAAGGTTTCCGTTTAACCAGCCATCTAAAATAGCTTTCGACACGTCTCCCGTTTGCGTCTCAATCACCCAATCGATAGCTAATTCTTTATCCGATGTTTTCTTACCAACTAGCGCCTTGGTAAAGCTAGCTTCATCCGTTATTCCAGCAAAAGCCAACTGAGCACTGACTGCCATGAGCAACAGCACTTTAAATACGTTTAATACGTTTTTCATCCCTGCTTCCTTAACCAACCAAGTTAGATATTGTTATTTTTACTTGGAGGATGTGTGGATAGTGGTTGTTACCTGAAACGATGAGCCTTCCGTTCGCTTCGCCCGTTAAACAGACGCGTTCTTCCCAAACCGGAAGGCTCAATATTCCTGAATTGACGATCTAGTTACCGCCAGAACACTTCTTCGTTTCGACGTTAAACGCACCACATGAGAATGGCTTCGACCAGCTAGAGAACAGTTTTGCCGATTCAGGTAAGTAACTCGACCAAGCATCACCCGCCACTAGTCCAGTGGTTTCCCAAACGATATCGAATTGACCATCGTCTTGGATTTCACCGATCAGGACTGGTTTAGTAATGTGGTGGTTTGGCAGCATGGTAGAGTAGCCGCCAGAAAGGTTAGGTACAGACACGCCAATCAAGGCATCTTGCACAGATTCAGGATCGGTTGTGCCCGCATTAGTGACCGCTTGAGCCCACATATTGAAGCCAACATAGTGCGCTTCCATTGGGTCATTGGTGACACGCTTTTCACTCTTGATGAACGACTGCCACGTTTCAACGAACTCTTCATTAGCTTCAGTATCAACACTCATGAAGTAGTTCCATGCCGCTAGATGACCAACCAATGGTTCTGTGTCCATGCCTGACAGTTCTTCTTCACCAACAGAGAATGCAATAACTGGGATGTCTTCAGATGAAATGCCTTGAGCGCCTAGCTCTTTATAGAAAGGTACGTTCGCATCGCCGTTTACAGTAGAAACCACAGCGGTTTTCTTGCCAGCTTCACCGAACTTTTTGATGTCTGAAACGATAGATTGCCAATCAGAGTGACCAAATGGCGTGTAGTTGATCATGATGTCTTCTTCTGCGACACCTTTATCTTTTAGGTAGGCTTCTAAGATCTTATTGGTTGTACGTGGATAAACGTAATCGGTACCTGCAAGTACCCAGCGCTCGACTTCAAGCGCTTCCATCAAGTAATCCACTGCTGGGATCGCTTGTTGGTTTGGCGCGGCACCGGTGTAGAAAACGTTTTTAGAAGACTCTTCACCTTCATACTGTACTGGGTAGAAAAGGATGCTGTTGAGTTCTTCAAAGACAGGTAGCATGGATTTACGTGATACCGACGTCCAACCACCGAACACCACATCCACTTTCTCTTTTTCGATAAGCTCACGCGCTTTCTCAGCAAATAGCGGCCAGTTTGACGCAGGGTCAACCACGACAGGCTCTAGCTTCTTACCAAGCAAACCACCCTTTTTGTTCTGCTCTTCGATGAGCATTAGCACGGTATCTTTTAGCGTTGTCTCACTGATCGCCATGGTGCCAGAGAGTGAGTGTAGAACACCGACCTTGATGGTCTCATCAGCAGCAAACACTGTTGCAGAAGAAAATGAAAGTGTTGTACACAGTGCAGCTAGCGATAAATTGAACACCTTGTTCATGATATTACTCCATAATTGTATTTTTGTTATTCAATTACAGAGTTACAAGAAGAGTGCCAAACTTATAAACCAACGAAATTGTTTATAAGTAATTGTATTAATAGAATTTAAAAGAAACTCACACCAATAGAGTGCATAGCAATCATGTAACTATGTTTCATACTGGTGCAGTGACGGTGGGAATGAACCAAGATGACACATTCCTGTTCTTCAGATACAAAAAAGACCCAACACTTTAGTATTGAGTCTCTGGTATAACATCACCGATGGTCGTTCAAACCATGTAGTTTAAGGCTATTCCGCAGGTTGAAATTCGAATTTTACTCTCGACTTTGATTTCAACTCGTTGCAATCACCGTTGCAAAAATAGCTCGCCGCACCACAGGCTTGAAGCTTCTCAAGTTGGCTGCTGCACTCAGGGCAAAACCCAACTTTAGTAAAGTGAGCCTGACAACTTTCACAATGATACTTGCCATCCCAAGCTAGCTCAGACTGGCACTTAGGGCAGATATTTTCACTCATTAGCATTTCCTAATTCACTACTATTTTTACAATCTACTACCGCTGAGACTTCGCTTGCTTGATTTGGTACATGTTCTTATCAGCTTATGCGATCAACTGGTCTAATCCTTGAGGATCTTTGTCACAAGACAACCCAACACTCACTGAGAACTGCACATCATTGATATAAAGCGCTTGTTGCAGTGCTTTCTCTAAGCTGTGGTAGAAGCTAACAACGCTTTCTTGATCATCAAAGCAAGAGAACACCACAAACTCATCGCCACCATAACGGCCTATCTTGGCACATGCTGTGGTTGCCTCATCAAGAACTTCGGCAACCGCCAACAGCACATCGTCACCGAAACTGTGGCCATAGGTATCATTTATCGATTTGAACTTATCGACATCAACAAACAAACACGCCATCACCTTTTCAGAAAAGCATCGCTTGGCCAACACTTTCTCCGCTTCATTAAACAATGCGCGACGATTCAAGCAATGGGTTAAAGAATCTCGATTAGCGAAAAAGTTTAGCTGGTTCTCCAGCTCAAACTTCTCTAGTGCTACCGAATACAGGGAAGCCAGTAGCTCTAAGATCTCGAGCTCAAATTCATGTGGTTCAGAGATGTACTGGCTATAAATAGCGAAGGTAACCAACACATTACCGCGCGACGAGATAATAGGGACCGACCAACAGGCATGTAAATTCGCTTGATTGGTTAAGACCAGAAAAGGTGCCCAGTTTGGGTGTGCATTTATGTTGGAGACCATCACTGCTTTCTTAAGCGCAGCTGCCTCGCCACAAGAGCCTATCCCCGCACCAATTCCTATCCCTTCAATCTGTTGATTGTAAAAATCAGGCAGGTTTGGGGCATACTCAAGGTGTAACGTTTAGACTCTGAGTTGAGCAGTAAAATTGAAGCCATGCGCTGCTCGGTAAGCTGAATAATCTTGTGATTTAAATCTTTGCGATCCATCCCAAGCGCAAGCTTCCGCAGCAAACTATTGACGGCTCGATGACCTTCTAATAAAAATTGTTGTTCCATTCACTAAGGCTTTCAATTGTGTAATCGGGTACAGCTTGTTCTTATGCAAGCTTGTTATTGGTTAATAATAGCACACTAAATTAGTACGACACACAATCGAAGATCATAGGTTGATCTTTCGCTTTATCTATTTTGATCAGCGATCTACCCCAAAAAGAATATTTATATCACCACACACCGAAAGCATAAGTTACATGTGCTGCATTTCAATTTTAAACAGTTATTTATATTAAAAGTTACATGCAAAAACAAAACAAACAGCACAAGCCATTTCGATCTGTAGTCTAGATCATCGAATTACATGCGTCAGCATTTCAATATGCTGGTCATCTAACTGGGTTAACTTAACGGATAATGCCTTAAGTTCTGAGGTGTTCTCAATGTGAGTACCACCACACGGAATAGACACTAAAGTGTCGGCATCCAACTGCCATTCCCAATAGCGAGAGTCTGTTAATGCTTCGCCTTCCAGTCGCATTGCAACTGGCGTCGGCTCTGCAAACCAGCCCGCAATCATTTGGTTGATATCAGCTTCGATGTCATCAAGACTTGCTAGCATATCTGCAACGTTCAAACCACGCTTCTTCAGGGTTTTGCCTAAGCGATACTTATCGGTACACAGCTCTGGAGTCACAAAGCTCGTCACTTGTGCGTAGCTATTAAAGTCGTAACTGCCAAGCGGATCTTTTCTGTCCGCATCTTTACGCCAGTAGCTTTCAGCCAATACTTTATTCAAGGCTAGGAAAGCGATGTGACCAGCACTGTGACCACGGCTCAAACTGGCTTGGTACTCTTTATCAACCGACAACACGACTTCGTCGTTAACCTTAATCATAGAAGCAGATGTAGGTAGCTGGTGGACAACAACAAACGCCCACCCTTCCGTATCACGTTTAACAGGGATATCTGCTGCGATATGAAGCTTGCCAGTAGATTGTTCTATAGCACCAACAAGGCAGTCTTCAACGGGAAATTGCACGTCACCAACATTCACAAAGCCTTGGTCTGCAGGGTGATCGGGCCAAATATGACTCACTGGGTGGAAGGGTGTCACGTCGGTGATCAGGTAAGTTTTGCTGTCATCGCTTTCAACGTACTGCGCTTTAGCATTGAGCTGCCAAGCCTGATGACAAAATTGAGTGATGGTTGGTGTGATTGCTGACACAGGTGTAATCAAATCGCTAGTAGTCATATCGTTCTTCTTCTGGAATCTAGTCTGATTCGTTAAGCCATGATGATAAAAACGTATTGTTATGGCTTAACGTGAATTTTGCTTAAAAAAATACCCGAGACAGGCTCGGGTATCAAATCTATTGGAAAGGTTTACTTACGACCTTTAACCATGCTCATCATACGTTTACGTTTACGTTCTTGAGAAATTGTCAGCTTGTTAGTCTTAGCTTCAAATGGGTTCTCGCTGTTCTGGAATTGAATGCGAATAGGTGTACCCATGATTTCTAGTGAACGACGGTAGTAGTTCATCAAGAATCGTTTATATGAATCTGGCAAGTTACGAACTTGGTTGCCGTGGATAACGATAATCGGTGGGTTGTAGCCACCAGCGTGCGCGTATTTCAGTTTCACACGACGGCCACGAACCATAGGCGGTTGGTGATCATCAGTCGCCATCTTCATGATACGAGTTAGCACAGAAGTACCAACACGAGTAGTCGCTGACTTGTAAGCTTCTTGTACAGACTCAAACAAGTGACCAACACCTGTACCGTGAAGTGCAGAGATAAAGTGAATACGTGCGAAATCAACGAAGCCTAAGCGACGGTCTAGCTCTTTCTTAACGCGTTCTTTAACGTCGTTATCTAGGCCATCCCACTTGTTTACGGCAATAACAATTGAACGACCAGCGTTCAACGCAAAGCCTAGCAAGCTTAGATCTTGATCAGAGATGTTTTCGCGAGCATCGATAAGCAGCAATACAACGTTAGCATCTTCAATCGCTTTCAGTGTTTTAACCACTGAGAACTTCTCTACCGTTTCGTTGATGTTTTTACGACGACGAACACCCGCAGTATCGATTAGAACGTATTCACGCTCGTCACGCTGCATTGGGATGTAGATAGAGTCACGAGTCGTACCTGGCATATCGTAAACAACCACACGCTCTTCACCAAGAATACGGTTCGTTAGCGTTGATTTACCTACGTTAGGACGGCCAATGATCGCTAGTTTGATCGGTTGATCTTGAAGACGCTTGAATTCTGCTTCAGCTTCTTCTTCTGTCAATTCAACCTGCTCTTCTTCTTCGTCTTCAAACTCAGTTAAGTCGCTTACTTCGCCATTCTCAGCTTTTAGCGCTTCTGCGAATGGGTTAAGAGCAAGGTCAATAAGCGCAGTAACACCACGACCATGCGCCGCAGCGATTTGGTACATGTCTTCTACACCT
The DNA here is from genome assembly GCF_041475025.1 of Vibrio sp. 10N.222.49.C12. Lineage (NCBI taxonomy): Bacteria > Pseudomonadati > Pseudomonadota > Gammaproteobacteria > Vibrionales > Vibrionaceae > Vibrio > Vibrio sp. 10N.222.49.C12. The sequence continues at coordinate 21,152 of NZ_JBFRVF010000039.1, forward strand.
AGTTGCCAGAAGTCAGCACTTGCAGCATCAGGGTCGATACCATCAACCTTGTTTACTACTAGCATTGAAGGCTTTTCTAGTTGACGTAGGTGCTTAGCAATCGCCACGTCTGAAGGTGTTAGACCCGCACGGCCATCTACCATAAATAGAACGACATCAGCTTCATCAATCGCCGCTAGCGACTGTTCAGCCATTTTAGTTTCAACACCTTCTTCAGTACCGTCGATACCGCCAGTGTCAATAACAATAAAGTCATGCTCGCTAAAATGAGCATGACCGTATTTACGGTCACGCGTTAAGCCAGGGAAATCCGCAACCAATGCATCACGAGTTCGAGTCAATCGGTTAAATAACGTAGATTTACCTACGTTCGGACGCCCTACTAGAGCAACAACAGGTACCATAACAACCTCTACAATTTCTTCTCTAAATGTAGTTATAGGTAAGCACTTGTTCGCAAGTTTAAACTCTTACCTATAACCACACGGTTTATTAATTTTTAACAACAAAACGGCTCCTGGCTGTTACCAACCAGGAGCCGACTGTGAATTATATCACGCTTTTATTGGCTAATCGTTAGTTTCTTTACATCGCCATTGCGAGTCGTCACTAAGTAGCCTTCAGGCAGTTCAATTGGTGCAACCGCAAAGCCGCTATCATCGACAAGCTGTTGAGCAACAAACTCACCCGATGAACGATCCAACCAGTGCAGATAACCTTCAGTATCACCCACGACTACATAACCATTAATAATAGCAGGTGCTGTCAGTAAGCGGTTTTCTAACAATGGAGTGCTCCACAGTTCAGTACCACTACGCGCATCAACCGCAACCACATGGTCTTTGTCGGTAACAACGAACAAACGGCTACCATCACTTGCTAAATCAATCGCTGATGAGTAGTTACGTTTCCAAATTGGCTTACCAGAACGAAGGTCGATAGCAATCAGCTGACCATTGATACCTACGGTATACAGGGTGCCACCAAGAACAATTGGAGATGCATCAACATCAACCAAACGATCAATTTCCGTTGCACCTTTTGGTGTGCCTACTGGCTGTTGCCAAATAAGCTGACCACGATCAACGATAGCCGCAGCTAGACGACCATTTGCTGTACCCCAGAATACACCACCAGAAACTGCAACAGGCGAGCTATCGCCACGCAGTGTTAGGCTTGGTACTTCCGTACTGATGGTCCATTTTTGTTCACCGCTTGCTTGATCTAACGCGATCAACATACCGCGACTGGTATGAACAATGACCATGTTGCTATCAGTTGCTGGGGATGCAAGCACCTCGCCATTGACTGATACACGCCACAGCTCTTCACCGGTCGATTCTTCCAGTGCGATCACTTCGCCATTTTCAGAACCAACAAAAACTTTACCGTAAGCCGCCGTTAAGCCACCCGATAAACGAGCCAATACGTCTTTCTCAAGATCGACTTTCCACAGCGCTTTACCTGTATCAGGATCAAGCGCTTTAACCATACCTTCACGGCTTGCAACAAACACTTTGTCGTAAGCCAATTCTGGCGTTAGTTTTGAAAAGTAGTGACCAACACCATCACCAACCGACGTAGACCATTCCTGACTAGGAGTGAACTCGCTGTTTACCGTTGGGACTGGAGCCATGATTACGGTGTCTTCTTCACCCGCACAGCCAGCTAGTAGGCCAAGAGCAATCGCACACAACGCCGCTTTTGGAAACATCTTCTTCATTCAAAGCGCCTTATTTAGCTAGGTCGTCAAGTTTGATTTGAAGCGTTTGGCTAGCGTCAACAGCTTGCTGTGCTTCTGTGTAAGCACTGTATGCTGCGTCTGTGTCGCCTTTACGAAGTGAGATATCACCACGCAGTTCAGCAACACGGCCTTTCCAAGATTCGTCTGTCATAGCAGCAAGATCAGTCAGTGCTGCGTCAAATTCACCTTGCTCAGCTTTAATACGTGCAATACGGTAAGTAAGTAGTGGCGCAAGTGCCGCGTCCTTAGTTGCCGATTTTGCCCACTCGAGCTGTTCAAGTGCCGCCGCTAGATCGCCTGCTTGTACTTGTACTTTTGCTAGTTGCATAGCAGCAAGTACTGAGTACTCAGCATCTTTGTTTGCGTCGATGAAAGCTTGAATATCAGATTGAGCATCAACACCCTTAACATCAAGAGCTGAAATTACAGAGGTGTAGCTTTCTGAAGCTGCTTCACGCGCTTCAACTACTGAATCTTGGTAATAGCGCCAGCCAAATAGACCACCTAAACCAATAACCGCACCAAAGATTACGGCTTTACCGTTCTCTTTCCACCAATCTTTAATGGCTTCAACTTGTTGCTCTTCGCTATCGTAAAGTTCCACTTCCTGTCCTCTTTAATTCTTTAAACGCCAGCATAGTGCTGACGTTAGTATTCATTATGAGCGTTTGCTCAATGGCTAATTAGATTAGCGCAGCAACTTTCTCTGCAACTTCCGTTTGAGACACGGTTTCTTGCTCGCCGCCAACCAGATCTTTTAGCACAACTGTATTGTCAGCAACTTCGTTCTCACCAAGTACCAGCGCCACAACAGCACCTACTTTGTCAGCACGTTTGAATTGCTTCTTGAAGTTACCACCACCGAAGTGGTTCATTACACGCACGCCTTCAACGGTGTCGCGTAATTGATTCGCTAACTGCATGCCCGCGATCATAGTACCTTCGCCAGCAGCAACTACGTATACATCAACACTACGACGAACTTCTGTTAGCTCTAGCGTTTCCATCATCAGAACCAGACGCTCTAGACCCATTGCGAAGCCAACTGCATTGGTTGCTTTGCCGCCTAGTTGCTCAACAAGACCATCGTAACGACCGCCGCCACATACTGTACCTTGAGCACCAAGGCTGTCTGTGATCCACTCAAATACAGTGCGGTTGTAGTAATCTAGGCCACGTACTAGACGCTCATTAACTTGGTATTCGATACCAACAGCGTCAAGAAGTTCACACAAACCAGCAAAATGTTGCTTCGATTCTTCACCTAGATATTCAGATAGTCGAGGTGCGTCACCTAAGATAGCTTGAACATCAGGGTTCTTAGTATCAAGTACACGTAGAGGGTTAGTGTGCATGCGACGTTTGCAGTCTTCGTCAAGCACATCAATGTGTTGCTCAAGGAAAGCCACTAACGCAGTGCGGTAGCTAACGCGATCTTCTTGAGAACCGATTGAGTTCAGCTCTAGGCGAACGTGCTTGTCGATGCCTAGCTCACGCCATAGACGTGCTGTCATCATGATAAGTTCTGCGTCAACGTCTGGACCGTCTAGGCCAAACACTTCAACACCACATTGGTGGAATTGACGGTAACGACCTTTTTGAGGACGCTCGTGACGGAACATAGGGCCCATGTACCATAGGCGCTGTTCATCACGGTTGATAAGGCTGTTTTGAATACATGAACGAACACAACCTGCTGTGCCTTCTGGACGCAGCGTTAGGCTATCGCCATTGCGGTCGTCAAAGGTGTACATCTCTTTAGAAACAACGTCTGTCTCTTCACCAACTGCACGGCTAAATAAGTTTGTTTCTTCAACGATAGGCATACGTACTTCGTTGTAACCGTATGCACTCACCACGTTTTTAACTGCGCTTTCTACTTTCTGCCACAGTGGTGATTGAGTTGGAAGGCAGTCGTTCATGCCTCGAATTGCTTGAATATTTTTAGCCACAGTATTTATTCCGTAATTTCTCACGACCAGGTGTTAGTGCGAATAGACAATCACACCCCATCGCGTTGTATTAATCTTCTAAGTTTTCTACATCAATGCGATTTGCTTTATCAAGCACTGACGCTTTTGCACGAATCTTAGCTTCAAGTTTGTCGACAAGGTCATCGTTGTCGAAGCGCTCTTTCTGACGCTTACCATCTTCGTAGAAGGCACTCTTACGTGCACTACCAGCTAAACCTAAGTGAGACACTTCAGCTTCACCAGGGCCGTTAACCACACAACCGATGATAGATACGTCCATTGGAGTGATCACGTCTTCTAGGCGCTCTTCAAGGGCATTAACGGTGTTAATAACATCGAACTCTTGACGAGAACAGCTCGGACACGCAATGAAGTTGATGCCACGCGAACGAATGCGCAAAGATTTAAGAATATCAAAGCCAACTTTGATCTCTTCAACCGGATCAGCCGCTAGCGATATACGCAGCGTATCGCCGATACCTTCAGAAAGAAGCATACCTAAACCTACCGCTGACTTCACAGAGCCTGCACGCGCACCACCCGCTTCGGTAATACCAAGGTGGAGAGGTTGATCAATCTGCTTAGCCAGCAAACGGTAAGAACCGACAGCAAGGAATACATCAGAAGCCTTCACGCTGACTTTGAATTGATCAAAGTTCAGACGGTCTAGGATATCTACATGACGCATTGCTGATTCAACAAGCGCTTCTGCTGTAGGTTCTGTGTATTTCTCTTGGATCTCTTTCTCAAGAGAACCGCCGTTAACACCAATACGAATCGGAATATTCATATCACGTGCACAATCAACAACTGAGCGGATACGGCTTTCGTTACCGATGTTACCTGGGTTGATACGCAGACAGTCAACGCCGTATTCCGCCACTTTAAGTGCGATACGGTAGTCGAAGTGAATATCAGCAACCAAAGGAACAGAGACCTGCTGCTTGATTAGCTTAAAGGCTTCAGCTGCATCCATAGTCGGTACAGATACGCGAACGATATCAGCGCCAACTTTTTCCAGAGCTCTAATTTGAGCAACGGTCGCGGCTACATCTGTTGTTCTTGTGTTGGTCATGGATTGCACAGCAATTGGTGCACCATCACCGATCGGCACATCACCCACATAAATACGGGTTGATTTGCGACGAATAATAGGAGATTCGTGTTGCATATTAACTCTAAGGTAAGGTTATTCTAGCTACTTTGCCTGAAGTATACCCAGAAAGGTCGACAGGTTCACTTGCAAATGTCATTGATACGCCTTCTGGCGCACCTAGAATCACTTTATATGGCGCAGTTCCTGATAGATTTAACGACTGACCTGCTTTTTTGATGCCAGTCGACAAGGTTTTACCCGTTGCATCTTTTACTTGGATCCAGCAATCAGCGGTGAACTGCATCACTAGCTCGTTAGCCACAGCTTCAGGAGCCGTGCTAGCTTCAACCGCTTCAGCATTAGCAGTAACTTCAGCAGTTGGTTCAGTCTCTGTTGCTTGCTGTGCAGGAGTTTCGTCAGCTGGAGTAACAGCACCTGAAGTATCTTCCGCATCGCTTATTGCAGCAAGGCCTTCAGTACCTTCAACAACAGAAGCACCCGCTTCGTTTTGTTCAGCTTCAATCACTTCTAAAGAGGTGGATTCAGGGGCAAGTGATTCTTCTACCGCTAGCTCTTCTGAGCTTTCAGTATTCGCTAAAGATTGAGATAGGGTGTCTTGTTGTTGGTTCTGCCACCACCAAAGTGAGGAGATACCCGCAATGACCGCAAAAATGCTCCAAGTAAGTATCATAATACGGCTGTTGTGCTTCTCGGTTTTGGTCTTACGAGAAAAACTCAGCATTTCTTGCTCTTGATGCTGAGCATCACCGGCATGATGCAGCGCACTCAATACGACTTTTTCGTCAAGATTGACGTATTTCGCGTATGAACGAATATAGCCACGCATAAACGTCGCCACTTGATCTGACTCGAATTGGTTTTCTTCAATTTGTTGGATCAGCGTAACGCGAAGTTTCAAGCGATCAGAAATCTGCTTTTGCGTTAAACCAAGAGATTCTCGTTTGTTCTTAAGCAGCGTTCCCGCTTCCAAAGCTGGAGCTACGTTTTCTTGCGCTTGTGTATCTTGTTCTGTGTTCATAGAGAGTGAACTTCTAAAGTATTATCGCAGGTTGAGGAGAGCGTTTTCTTATTGTCGTTTAAGCTCAATCTAACAACCCACGTTATGTGGAATTTTTCCTGCTATCTAAATCATCAACCCTTAAAGGCGAACATCATTCATTTGTTATGGATGACCTTCTCAGGAAGCTAGTTTATCAAGTAGCCAACCTAAATAGACATATTGATGATCAGTAGCAAGCGAGCACTTAAATTAATTTAAGATTAGTTAATCATAAGCTAATGCCATTACAAGGCAAAAACACTTTAAACAAAATTTACCGTCAGCTCATGGTTTTGTCCAAAATTTGACGAAAAATGTAAGAAAGCGTGGGCAAGAAGTCCAAAAAAACAAAAACTGTACCCCAGAAAAGCAACAAGCCAGAAGTAAGACTTCTGGCTTGTTTAGGTTCTAATCGCGTTTTATACCGCCTTTACTTCAATCACACCACCGGCAATCAAGTTCGCTTCAGAGGCTGCTTTGATCATTTTGGTACGTTTGGTTCTATCAATCACATCACCGACTAACTGACCACACGCGGCATCAATATCATCACCACGAGTCTTACGAACGGTTACTGTGTAGTTGTATTCCATCAGCGTTTTTTGGAAGCGATCAATACGAGAGTTGCTTGGCTTCTTATAAGGCGACCCCGGGTAAGGGTTGAATGGAATCAAGTTGATCTTACAAGGCGTCTCTTTCATTAGCTCAGCAAGTTCACGTGCGTGGTCCATATCATCATTCACATGATCCAATAACACGTACTCAACCGTTACTTTACCGCGGTTAGCATTTGAAGATGCAATGTAACGACGAACAGATGCTAGGAAGTCTTGGATATCCCAACGGTCGTTGATCGGCATGATTTGGCTACGTAGTGCATCGTTTGGCGCATGTAGAGAAATAGCCAATGCGACATCGATGTTGTCTGTCATTTGGTCAAGGCCAGAAACAACACCAGAAGTTGATACGGTTACACGACGCTTAGACAGTGCGAAACCTAGATCATCAAGCATGATTTCTAATGATGGCATTAGGTTCTTCATGTTCAATAGAGGCTCGCCCATACCCATCATTACAACGTTAGTAATTGGACGACGACCGGTTTCTTTTTCTAGGCCGATTTCGCGAGATGCACGCCAGATTTGGCCAACAATCTCTGAAACTTTTAGGTTACGGTTGAAGCCTTGTTGAGCTGTAGAACAGAACTTACATTCAAGTGCACAACCAACCTGTGAAGATACACATAGCGTCGCACGGTCACCATCTGGGATGTATACCGTTTCAACGTCTTGGTCGCCAACGCTCATCGCCCATTTAATTGTGCCATCTGAAGAGTGTTGAGCTTCAGAAACAACAGGTGCAACAATCTCACAGCGACGTTGAAGTTTCTCACGTAACTTTTTGTTGATGTTATTCATTTGTTCGAAGTCATCGACACCGAAGTGATAAATCCACTTCATCACTTGCTCTGCTCGAAACGCTTTCTCATTCAGTTCTTCTGTGAAAAATTTACGAAGACCTTTACGATCAAAATCGAGTAGATTGACTTTAGCTGTGGTCATGATGCCTCTCAATGACGGAACAATAATTAAGGGCGCGAATTGTACAGGCTTTACGCAACTTCAACAAGCATTGTAAAACCCTGTGTTTATTAAGACATTCAAACTTAAGCGATTAAAATTTGAACAGTTGTATTTATCTGCCTGATATTAGCCAATTTAAACAAAAGATTCCCGATTGCACTCCTTCTCCGTTTCGGGAATGACGACCAAATTGATTATCGAGAGCGTAAAATCCACTTACAAAAAAGGCCTCACCGAAGTGAAGCCTTTAGAATCATTTGCTGTGCCGATTATTGAGCTGGGCGTGGGCAAATTTCAGATTCTGGGAAAAAGAATTCGATTTCGCGAGCTGCAGACTCAGGGCTGTCGCTGCCGTGTACAGAGTTGTAACGCATGCTGATTGCGTAGTCAGCACGGATAGTGCCACATGCCGCTTCTTCTGGGTTTGTTTTACCCATAAGCTCACGGTAACGAGCGATAGCGTTTTCGCCTTCAAGCACTTGAACCATGATAGGACCAGAAGTCATAAACTCTTTAAGAGCTGGGAAGAACTCTTTACCTTCATGTTCAGCGTAGAAGCCACTCGCTTGCTCTTCAGTAAGACGAACCATTTTAGCAGCAATAATTTCTAGGCCTGCTTTTTCGATACGGTGGTAGATTTCACCAACAAGGTTACGCTTAACTGCATCCGGCTTAACAATTGAGAACGTTCTTTCTAGAGCCATAGGGATTCCTTCACTTCATTTTTTTGTTATTAAATACTGAAATTACTGAGATCTTTCGATCTGAGCTTTATGAATGAGCGGCACAAAATACCGCTCACCCTTATTATTATTTTGCTTGGTCGATAAGAAGACGAGCCAGTGTACGAACACCCATACCCGTTGCGCCTGCCGCCCACTTGTCACTTGCTGACTTACGGTAAGTACCCGCGCAATCCATGTGAATCCAGCCTTTTTTGTAGTCATCGACAAAGTAAGACAGGAACGCAGCAGCGGTACTTGCACCCGGTGTGTAATCACCAGAGCTAATGTTTGAAAGATCAGCAAAGTTTGAAGGCAACATACCACGGTGGAAATCAGCAAGAGGCAATGGCCATAGGCCCTCTTTCTCTTGGTTTGCCGCCGTTAGTGCTTGGTGAGATAACTCATCATCGAAGCTCAATAGCGCGTGGTAATCATTACCCAGTGCGTTTTTAGCCGCGCCGGTAAGCGTTGCACAGTCGATGATCAGCTCAGGGTTTTGTGCACTTGCGTACATCAAACCATCAGCAAGAACCAAGCGACCTTCCGCATCGGTATTCATGATCTCAACCGTCTTACCATTTTTGTAAGTAATGATGTCGCCAAGCTTCAATGCACGACCCGAGATCATGTTCTCTGCACAACATAGAATAAGCTTAATACGCTTGTTCAGGCCGCGTTCAATCGCTAGACCTAAACCACCAGTAATCGTTGCTGCGCCACCCATGTCAGCTTTCATCGCTGTCATGAATTGGCCTGGCTTGATACTGTAACCGCCCGAATCGAACGTAATACCTTTACCGACTAAACAGGCAAATACAGGTGCGTTTTCATCGCCTGTTGGGTTGAAGTCCAGTTGCAGCATTGCTGATGTACGCTCAGAGCCACGGCCGACCGCGTAGATGCCTTCCCAACCTTCGGTTAGTAGATCCTTGTCTTTAACGATCTTCGCTTTAACAGTGCCCGCTGGCGCCACTGACTTGATGTATTCTGCAGCCATTGTCGCAAGTTGACGAGGTGCCACTTCTTCAGCGGTTTTATTGATAATGTCACGCGTCCAGTCAGTTGCGCGAATACGAGCTTCAAGCTCAGTTTGATCGGCTTCTGAAAGTGCATCCCATTCCAATGCATTCTTTTTCTTTGGTCCACGGTAGCCTTGGTAGAAAGCCCAAACGCTTTCTAGATCCCAACCTTCACCACGAAGTGAAACGAATGCGATACCTTGTCCGTCAAGCGTACGACCCGCACGTTGAACTGCGCCTAGATCGTGGCCTTCACCAATGTGAATTGTCGCTCCCGCTTCTGAGAACGATAAAATAGCTCTTGCTCCCCACTGAGGCTGGGCAGCTTCTTGACTTAAAAATACTGACATCTGTGTAGACATGATTTCTCCTTGTCATGAACCACTGTGAGTGTGTGATTCTGATTATTTTTTATTAGCGCACTGATGTTAGCATTATGTAGGAGGAAAATGTCATTTTGATAAAAAAACGGACCATAAGGTCCGCTTTTTTTAGTAAGAATTGTTAACTTGGCTGCGTTTTATATTGGACTGATACCAACCCGCGACCAAATCATTAGACAAGAGGATTAATCCATCTCATCCATCCAGCACAAAATAATAGCCTCTAAGATTTTCTCATTCGAGTGGTTAGGCTCGTCGTCGAACTCTTCAAGGTCTAGCACCCATTGATGCAGATCGGTAAAACGTACCGTTTTAGGATCAGTATCAGGGTACAAATCACATAGCTCAATTGCGATGTCTCGCGAATCAATCCACTTCAAGCTCATAACACTTCCTTATATTTATTAGCGACGCTTGGTCACCTTTATGCTCTATATTCTAGGCCAGTTTTTTTAAACCGTTATCTCAGTCATGGCGAAACCACCATGACTGTAGAGAAGTTCTTAGTGATCTTCAGACGCTAGGTTCAACGTGTACTTTGGAATCTCTACAACAAGATCCGTATCAGCCACTTTAGCTTGGCAACCCAAGCGAGATTCCATCTCTAAGCCCCATGCTTTATCTAGCATGTCGTCTTCTAGATCATCACTCTCTTCTAAAGAATCAAAACCTTCACGAATCACAACGTGACATGTTGTACATGCGCACGATTTCTCACATGCGTGTTCAATACCAATACCGGCCTTCAGTGCAACATCAAGAACCGTCTCACCAGTTTTTGCTTCTAAAACAGCGCCTTCTGGACATAGATCTTCGTGAGGTAAAACAATAATCTTTGGCATGTTTATCTATTCTCTAACTATTAAATATTATCGACTGACTGACCTGACAGTGCAGCACGAATTGATTTATCCATACGACGAGAAGCAAAGTCTTGGCTCGCTTTGTCGGTATTCTTAATTTCTAGTTCAATAGCATCAGCGTTGTCGCCATTACGCACTTCAATCAGTGCTTCAATCGCTTGAACAAGTTGTTGTTTGCCTTGCTCATCAAGTAGCTCGTCACCGTCGGCTTGCATTGCAGCGATAAGGCCTTCGATAACGCGATCCGCTTCTACGCGTTGCTCAGCAAGAGCACGCGCTTGCATGTCTTCTTTTGCAAACGTCATCGAATCTTTCAGCATGCTAGCCACTTCGTTGTCGCTTAGACCGTAAGAAGGCTTAACTTGGATTTCAGCTTGAACGCCAGTGCTCTTCTCCATTGCGGTAACCGATAGCAGGCCATCAGCATCCACTTGGTAAGTAACACGAATATGAGCAGCACCTGCAGTCATCGGCGGGATGCCTTTCAGAGCAAATCGAGCCAGTGAACGACAGTCATCAACCATCTCACGCTCGCCTTGCACGGTGTGTACTGTCATTGCAGTTTGACCGTCTTTGAACGTGGTAAACTCTTGTGCACGAGCAACTGGGATCGTGGTATTACGAGGGATGATCTTTTCGACTAAGCCACCCATGGTTTCGATACCCAGTGACAGAGGGATAACATCCAATAGCAGCATCTCAGAGTCAGGCTTGTTGCCAACTAAGATATCCGCTTGAATCGATGCGCCAATCGCAACCACTTCATCAGGGTTAATACTGGTTAATGGAGTACGACCAAAGAAGCCACCGACCATTTCACGAACAAGTAAGGTACGAGTTGAACCACCTACCATCACGACTTCTAGTACTTCATCCGCGTCAACTTCCGCATCTTTCAGTGCTCGGCGGCACGAAAGCAGCGTTTTCTTAACTAGTGGCTTGATGATCTCTTCGAACTCTTCACGAGTTAAAGAGCCAGCCCAACCTAGTGCTTCAACATTAACGCTTTCAGCTTCAGATAAGCCAATCTTCGCTTCTGTTGCTGCGTCTAGAAGAATACGGTTCTGTTCTGCTGTCAGCTCTAACAAGCCCATTTGCTCTTGGAAATGATCCGCAATTAAATGGTCAAAGTCATCGCCGCCTAATGCAGAGTCACCACCGGTTGCTAAAACTTCGAAGACACCTTTAGACAGGCGTAGGATAGAGATATCAAACGTACCACCGCCTAAGTCATAAACAGCGATTACCCCTTCTTTGCCTGAATCCAAGCCATAAGCAATCGCGGCTGCAGTGGGTTCATTAAGAAGACGTAACACATGAAGACCAGCAAGTTGCGCTGCGTCTTTGGTACCTGCACGTTGTGCATCATCAAAGTACGCAGGGACGGTAATCACGGCACCAGCCAATTCACCACCTAACGTCGACTCAGCACGTTGACCGAGTGCACGAAGAATATCTGCAGATACTTGAATTGGGTTCTTATTTCCTTGCGCTGTGTTAATCACAGGCAGGCCATTATCACTTTCTTCAAACTGATATGGCAGAGATGGGTATCGCTGTTGAATATCTGACAGTGAACGACCGATTAATCGCTTAACTGAGATAATGGTATTTTTAGGATCAGTTTGTGCATTTACACGCGCTTCATCACCAGTGGTGTACGACTCTGACTGATAGTGAACAACGGAAGGGAGAATACTGCGACCTTGTTGATCAACAAGCGTGCTTGCCTCACCACTGCGCACTGACGCAACCAATGAGTTTGTTGTACCTAAATCAATACCCACTGCAAGCTTGTGCTGGTGAGGAGCGGCGCTTTGCCCTGGTTCTGCAATCTGAAGTAGTGCCATGGATGTGTCCTTGTTATACGAACTAGCCGATCAAACGATCTTCAACTAACTCGATTTCATTCTTTAATTTTGCAATAAACTTAAGCTTTCTTACTCGGTCTGCAGCTTCTAACCAAGCTTCGCTGTCGAGTTCTTGTTGGATAGCGCTTAATTGTTGTTTATACATTTTGCTAACCTTTCCTTCAAATGCAAACAAAGCATCTTCAGGATCAGAACTGTCGGCGATATCTTCCAGCTCTTCACGCAATTCCATTTGCTCCATCAGGAACATAGGATCTTGCATAGTCTGCTGCTCACCACGAATATCCTCACCATGTTGAACTAACAGGTATTCAGCGCGGCTGACTGGATTTTTCAACACCTGGTACGCATCATTGATTTGCGCAGCTTTTTGCACAGCCAGCAAGCGATCTCGCTCAGAAGCCGTGGCAAATTTATCAGGGTGGAATTGGCGTTGCAGATCTCTAAACTGAGAAGAAAGAAGGCTACCATCCAGTTGAAACTGAAGTGGTAGCCCAAATAATTCGAAATGATTCATGTAACGGTGGTCCTAAGTTTAGGCTCTTTACTTAGAGCCTAATTTTATTCTTCGCTCATTATAAACGCTCAACGATTGAGGCGTTTATACATTGAAGCTCTCACCACAACCACATTCGCCTTTCGCGTTAGGGTTGTTGAATTCAAAACCTTCGTTTAGGCCTTCTTTTACGTAATCAAGCTCAGTACCGTCTAGGTAAACTAGGCTCTTTGGATCAATGATGACCTTAACACCTGAATGCTCGAACACTTCGTCTTCTTCGTTGAGCTCGTCAACGAATTCCAGTACATACGCCATACCCGAACAGCCAGTAGTTTTTACCGCTAAGCGCAACCCGATACCTTTACCTCGGTTATCTAGGAAAGCTTGAACTCGGCTTGCTGCCGTATCTGTCATGGTGATGGCCATACTACAACCTTGTGTTTTATATAAATTGAGAACTCAGGGGGAGCACAAAGGGTGCTCCCAAATATTACTTTTTTGAAGTGATTACGTTGTAGAAACGATTAGTGCTTCTTTTTGTAATCCGCAACCGCTGCTTTGATTGCATCTTCAGCAAGAATTGAACAGTGAACTTTCACTGGTGGCAACTCTAGCTCTTCTGCGATTTCAGAGTTTTTAATAGCAGCTGCTTCATCAATACTTTTACCTTTAACCCACTCAGTGACTAATGAGCTAGAAGCGATTGCGCTACCGCAACCGTAAGTCTTGAATTTTGCGTCTTCAATAATACCTTCTGCAGATACTTTGATTTGCAGTTTCATTACGTCACCACAAGCTGGTGCGCCAACCATGCCGCTACCTACACTTGGATCTTCTTTATCAAACGAACCTACGTTACGTGGGTTTTCGTAGTGATCAATTACTTTTTCGCTATATGCCATGATAGTTACCTCGAATCCTCTATTTCCGTGAGATTAGTGATGAGCCCACTCAACAGTGTTCAAATCAATCCCTTCTTTATACATATCCCATAGAGGAGACATGTCGCGTAATTTATTTACTGCTACACGGATTTGTGCAATCGCGTAGTCGATTTCTTCTTCCGTAGTGAAACGGCCGAATGAAAAACGTACTGAGCTGTGTGCCAGTTCATCGTTTAAGCCAAGAGCGCGTAAAACGTATGAAGGCTCAAGACTCGCTGATGTACATGCAGAACCTGATGATACCGCTAAGTCTTTTAAAGACATAAGCAGAGATTCACCTTCAACGAAAGCAAAGCTCACGTTTAGGTTATGTGGTACACGTTGATCTAAGTCGCCATTTACCGTTACTGCTTCTAGATCTTGAACCCCTTTCAATAGACGCTCGCGAAGTGCTAGTGCGTGGTCATAATCTTTCTGCATGTCTTGTTTAGCGACAGCAAAAGCTTCACCCATACCCACGATTTGGTGAGTAGCAAGCGTACCAGAACGGAAACCACGTTCGTGACCTCCACCGTGCATCTGTGCTTCAAGACGAATACGTGGCTTACGACGAACGTACAAAGCACCAATGCCTTTAGGGCCGTATGCTTTGTGTGCAGAAAGAGAGATAAGGTCAACTTTCATCTCTTTTACATCTAGTGGGATTTTACCCGCAGACTGAGCCGCATCAACGTGGAAGATGATCTTGCGTGAACGACATAATTCGCCGATTGCAGAGATATCTTGGATTACACCAATCTCGTTGTTTACGTGCATGATAGAAACAAGAACCGTATCTTCACGCATTGCTGCTTGTAGCTTGTCTAAATCAATGATGCCGTTTGCTTCAGGCTCAAGGTAAGTCACCTCAAAACCTTCACGCTCTAGTTGGCGACATGGATCAAGAACCGCTTTATGTTCTGTTTTACACGTGATTACGTGCTTACCTTTCTTCTCGTAAAAGTGCGCTGCACCTTTGATAGCAAGGTTGTCTGACTCTGTAGCACCTGACGTGAAAACAATCTCACGTGGGTCTGCATTTAGTAGATCGGCAATTTGCTCACGAGCATTATCTACTGATTCTTCTGCCTGCCAGCCGTAACGGTGTGAACGAGATGCAGGGTTACCGAAGTTACCGTCCATCGTCATGCACTGAACCATTTTTTCAGCAACACGTGGATCGACTGGGCATGTAGCTGAATAGTCAAAGTAAATAGGCAGTTTCATTTTCTACTCCAATGTAAAAACTGACCGCTAAGAGCGGGCATTAACACCGTGAGGTGCTGCACTAATCGTTGTAGTGCTCGTATTTTTATGTGCAAAACCATTATTAACCGCAAGATCGATATCTTGACGATCAGAAATCTCTAAAACTTCGTTATCTTTCATTAGCTCACCGAGCGTAATGTCATTTAAGAAGCTGCTGATTCGGGAGCTTAAATCACGCCAAAGAGTGTGAGTTAAACAACGACTACCACCTTGGCAATCTGCTCGACCGTGACACTTAGTTGCATCAACTGATTCGTCTACTGCAGCAATTACAGTTCCGACAGCGATGTCGCTCGCTTCAGCACCTAAACGGTAACCACCGCCAGGACCACGAACACTAGCAACTAAGCCAGCTTTACGTAACTTAGAAAATAGCTGTTCTAAGTAAGATAATGAGATGCCCTGTCGCTCTGAAATATCAGCCAGAGGAACTGGGCTTTTTTGCGAATGCAGTGCTACATCTAGCATAGCTGTTACCGCATATCTTCCTTTAGATGTAAGTTTCATATCACACCGAATCCACATTGTTTATGTGGTTGGAATCTTCCCATACCTGACTAAATTGGTCAAGTATTTAGTTGACTATTTTAGTCAAGTATTCACCCTTAGGGTTTGTGTGGTTTTTATTTGTCGTTTTTGCTCTTCTCAATTGAAGTCAAAATGCCGCGTAGAGTGTTGATCTCTTGCAACTCTGGACGAGCTCGACTGAACAGACGACGTAGTTTATTCATCACCTGACCTGGCTTATCCTTAGAGATAAATTGGGTATCAATGATCACTTTTTCAAGGTGCTCATAGAACATTTCTAGTTCTTCGTGACGAGGGTACTCATCTTGTTGCTGTGGCTGATATTGGCTAGCGACCATATCAAGGTGAGCTACACGCACTTCGTAGCTCAGAGTCTGCACTGCCATTGCTAGGTTTAGCGAGCTGTATTCAGGGTTAGCTGGGATACATACATGGAAGTGGCACTTCTGAAGCTCATCGTTAGTCAAGCCAGTACGTTCACGGCCGAACACTAATGCGACTGGGTGCTTTTGACCTTCAATCGCAAACTTTTGTCCACACTCACGAGGCTCAAGCATTGGCCATTCAAGCGTACGTGAACGTGCACTCGAACCAACCACCAAACCACAGTCTTTTACGGCTTCGTCTAATGTAGAAACGATGGTCGCGTTTTCTGCGATGTCACCTGCACCCGCAGCCAGTGCTAAGGTCTGCTCGTCAACTTCACATTGAGGGCCTACAAGAACTAATTGACTCAAACCCATCACTTTCATTGCGCGAGCTGCTGATCCGATATTTCCCGAATGAGACGTACCAACCAGAACGACTTTTACATTGTCTAACATGCTATATGACACCACTTTAAAAATAATCGCGAGATATTAACACATAGCAAAGTAAAATGGTCAGACCCTTCGCGTAATGTGAAACCAAGAGTTCAAAAAATAACCACTTCCCTTTTGGTAAAACTTTGGTATACTCGCCGCCGCTTTAAATTGTTCTTTAACATCTTGTGGGAAAAACCATATGCATCCAATGCTAAACATTGCGATACGCGCTGCGCGTAAAGCTGGCAACCATATTGCTAAATCTCTAGAAACAACTGATAAGATCGAATCGTCTCTAAAAGGTAACAACGATTACGTTACTAACATTGCTCAAGAAGCTGAGTACATGATCATTGAGACAATCAAAGCATCTTACCCAGAGCACAGCATTATTTCTGAAGAGAAAGGCCTGACTGAAGGTAAAGACTCTGATGTACAATGGATCGTTGACCCACTGGATGGCACCAACAACTTTGTAAAAGGTTTCCCTCACTTCTCTGTATCTATCGCTGTTCGCATGAACGGTCGTACAGAAGTTGCTTGTGTTTATGACCCAATGCTAAACGAGCTATTCACAGCTCAACGTGGCGCTGGCGCTCAACTTAACAACGCTCGTATGCGTGTTACTCAACTAAAAGACCTTCAAGGTACTGTTCTAGCGACTGGTTTCCCATTCAAGCAAAAACAACACTCTGAATCTTTCATGAAGATCATCTCTGGTCTATTCATCGACTGTGCTGATTTCCGTCGTACAGGTTCTCCTGCTCTTGACCTATGTTACCTAGCAGCTGGCCGTGTTGATGGTTACCTAGAACTTGGCCTTAAGCCATGGGATCTAGCAGCTGGCGATCTAATCGCTCGTGAAGCTGGTGCTATCATGACTGACTTTGCTGGCGGTACTGATTACATGACTTCTGGTAATGTTGTTGCTTCAAGCGCACGTGGTGTTAAGTCTATTCTTAAGCACGTTCGTGAGAACGCTAACGAAGGTATGCTGAAGTAATTCAGACCTTACGTTAACGCTCCCTATTTTAAGGGCGCATAAAAATTCCAAAGCCTCGCTATATAGCTATAGCGAGGCTTTTTTGTATCTGCGATACGAGATACGAGATACGAGATACGAGATACGAGATACGAGATACGAGATACGAGACATTTTTGAAAATTGGAGCAGATAAGAC
>NZ_JBFRVF010000040.1:0-693 GCF_041475025.1 Vibrio sp. 10N.222.49.C12
AGAGGGCATAAGTTCTGTCGATATGCAGATGACTGTCAAATCTACGTGCGTAGTGAGGAAGCCGCTCATCGAGTCAGAGAGTCGATAACGGAGTTCTTGGAGCAGAAACTAAAGCTGACGGTAAACCGTAAGAAAAGTGCAGCAACGAGAGTGACAAAGCGAACTTACCTAAGCCACCGCTTCCAGATAGACGGAAGAATCGGGATATCGAAGACGGCACAAGCTCAAATGAAGAAGCGAGTACGTCAGATAACGAAGCGAAATCGAGGACGAGAGTTACAGGTGATAATCACGGAGTTAACTCAATATCTAAGAGGATGGCAACACTACTTCAAGCTTACTGTTAGTAAAAGTGCAATGCAGCGCTTAGACGAATGGATACGGCGTAGATTAAGGTGCTACCGACTAAAGCAGCGCAAACGCAGACACAGCATAGCGATATGGTTACAGCGACAAGGTGTAACGGAGCGTAATGCGTGGAAGCTAGCGATGTCAGATAAGGGTTGGTGGCATCTAGCTTCAACGCCACAGGTTAATCACGCCATGCCAATAAAATGGTTCGAGGGGTTGGGGCTGTACTCACTAAGAGATGGGTACGAGTCACTGAAAGTATATTCGGAACCGCCGTATGCGACCCACGCTTGTACGGTGGTGTGAGAGGACGGAGGCTGCGAGGCCTCCTCCTACTCGATT
>NZ_JBFRVF010000041.1:0-35205 GCF_041475025.1 Vibrio sp. 10N.222.49.C12
GCTCGGCGCACAAGCAAAAACCCTAGATGTTTATCTAGGGTTTTTTTATGTCTGGAGTAAAGGAACTACTTGGTAAGCCTAGCCTCGACCATGTGGTGATTCTAAGTCTAGCTCTGGTCCTTTGGGTACAACTTGAGTCGGATTGATACCAGTGTGGCTGTAGTAGTAGTGACGCTTGATATGATAGAAATCGGTCGTCTCTTTAATACCCTCTATTTGATAGAGCTCTTTTAGATAACCTTGGATATGTTTGTAATCCGCAATTCGTTGCTTGTTACACTTGAAGTGACCCACATACACAGCATCGAATCGAACCAAGGTCGTGAACAACCGCCAATCCGCTTCAGTAATCTGCTCTCCCGCTAAATAACGTTTCTCACTAAGATGCGCATCCACTTTATCTAACGCTTCAAATAACGCTTCATACGCCTCTTCGTAGGCTTCTTGTGTTGTCGCAAAGCCGGTTCGGTATACGCCGTTGTTGATGTTTGGGTAGATATAATCATTCCACTCATCAATCTTCTTGGACAACTCCCACGGGTAGTAATCATCGGTGTTACCCGTTAGCTCGTTAAACTCTGAGTTAAACATGCGAATGATTTCAGACGACTCGTTACTCACAATGGTGTTGGTTTTCTTATCCCACAGCACAGGTACCGTTACTCGACCTGAATAGTCCGGTTTGGCTTGAGTGTAGATTTGGTGCATTCGGGTATGACCAAACAGAGGTTCAGGTAACCCCATTTGCCAACCTTCACTCATCATGTCTGGGCAAACGACTGTCACGTCAATGTGATCGGTTAGGTCTTTCAGCTCGCGGAAGATAAGGGTTCGGTGCGCCCAAGGGCAAGCCAATGATACGTATAAGTGATAACGGCCGCTTTCAGGCTCAAACTGCGCGCCCGGTTTGTTCTCTATCCAGTGACGAAAGCCCGCATCTTCACGAACAAACTTACCACCGCTTTCTTTGGTGTCGTACCACACATCGTGCCAAACACCTTCAACTAACTTACCCATATCCAAACCTCTGTCATCGAAACTTTTCTCTAGTATAAAAAAAGCCAACTTTTTCAAAACTAGAAGAAGTTGGCTTAGTTGTTCGAATATTTTGATGAAGCTTGTTGAGCGAACCAATAAGCCTAAGACAAAAAAAGCGCGACTCTAAAAACTAGTCGCGCTTAAGCCTGTCACAGGCTGAACCGTTTTAAATTGGCCCTAGACTTGTACGTGCAAGCAAGATACTGCGTGCACATCATCGCCTTGAATCGTTGGCTTAGTTTGCGCACACGCTTCTGTCGCTTGTGGACAACGAGTACGGAAAACACATCCTGATGGTGGGTTGATTGGCGATGGTAGGTCACCTTCCAGCATCTGGATAGTTTTACTACGCTCTAAGCGAGGATCTGGAATAGGAACCGCCGACATCAACGCCTTGGTGTACGGGTGCTTTGGATCAGAGAATAGTGCATCTGACTCACCCAGCTCAACCGCATTACCTAGGTACATTACCAATACACGGTCTGAGATGTGCTTAACCACTGACAAATCGTGCGCGATAAATACCAGCGAAAGACCTAGCTCTTTTTGCAGTTCTTTCAAAAGGTTAACAACTTGAGCTTGGATAGATACATCCAGTGCAGAAACAGGTTCATCACAGATTATCATCTTAGGTTTCAAGATAAGCGCACGTGCAATACCAATACGCTGACACTGACCACCAGAGAATTCATGAGGGTAACGGTTGATTACGTTTGGTAGTAGACCAACCTTTGCCATCATCTCTTTAACTCTGTCCTTCACTTCTTGTTTAGAAAGTTCAGGGAAGAAAGTCTCTAGAGGCTCAGCAATGATATCGCCTACTGACATACGTGGGTTAAGCGACGCTAGCGGGTCTTGGAAGATCATCTGAATCTCTTTACGAGTCTCACGACGCTTCACTTCCTGCATCTTAGTTAGGTCTTGACCTAACCACATCACTTGACCTTCAGTCGCTTCAACCAAGCCGATAATCGCACGGGCAAAAGTTGATTTACCACAACCAGACTCACCCACTACGCCTAGTGTTTCGCCTTCGTAAAGGTGAACATCAACCCCATCAACCGCTTTAAGGTTTGATGGTTTTGCCCAAGGCCAAGCAGACTTAGCTGCAATGCTAAAGTGAACTTTCAGGTCTTTAATATCTAATAGTAATTCTTTACTCATTTTGTCCAAGTCTCCCAGTCTGAAAAACAAGCACGCTGACGGTCTTTAGCAAATGGCTGCAAAATCGGTGCTTCTTGCTTACAACGGTCCATTACACGGTGACAACGGTCTTGGTAAGGACAACCTGTTGGTAGGCGAAGTAAGTTAGGTGGGTTACCTGGAATCGTCGGTAGAATTTCACCTTCTGTATCCAAACGAGGAATCGCTTTAAGCAGGCCTTCCGCGTATGGGTGGCTTGGCTCGTAGAAGATTTCATCAACCGTGCCGTACTCCATTGTACGACCCGCGTACATCACAAGTACTTTGTCACAAGAACCAGCAACAACACCCAAGTCATGGGTGATCATAATGATTGCTGTATTGAACTCATCTTTTAGTTCGTTCAGCAATTCCATGATTTGCGCTTGAATGGTTACATCCAGTGCCGTTGTTGGTTCATCAGCGATAAGCAATTTAGGACGACACAGCAGTGCCATTGCGATCATCACACGCTGACGCATACCGCCCGAAAACTCGTGCGGGTACATAGTGATACGCTTACGTGCTTCAGGGATTTTAACCGCTTCAAGCATGCGTACTGATTCTTCAAACGCTTCTGCTTTACCCATGCCTTTATGCAGCATAAGTACTTCCATCAGCTGATCACTTACTTTCATGTAAGGGTTCAGTGACGTCATTGGATCTTGGAAGATCATTGCGATCTGTTCAGCACGAACCTTGTTCAGCGCTTTTTCAGGCAGGTTGAGGATTTCATTGCCTTCAAACTTTGCACTGCCTGAGATGATGCCGTTTTTAGCCAGCAGCCCCATCAGTGCAAATACCGTTTGTGATTTACCTGAACCCGACTCACCAACAATACCCAGCGTTTCGCCTTGGTTAAGTGAGAAGTTCAAGTCGTTTACTGCGGTTACGATACCATCTTGCGTGGTAAATTCGACGCGCAGATCTTTGACATCTAATAAGCTCATTATTGCTTCCTTAATCTTTTATAGCTTTTAATTGCTATTTCGTTATCTGTCTTTTGGATCAAGCGCGTCGCGCAGACCATCACCTACGTAGTTAAAGCAGAACAGCGTAACTACCATGAATGCCGCAGGGAATGTCAATTGCCAGATTGCAACTTCCATTGTTTGCGAACCTTCTTGAAGCAATGCGCCCCAGCTTGTCATAGGCTCTTGAACACCAAGACCAAGGAAAGATAAGAATGATTCTGTAAGGATCATGCTTGGAATAAGCAACGTAGAGTAAACCGCTACGATACCCAGTACGTTCGGTACGATGTGACGTGTAATGATCTTCCATTTGCTTACACCACATACGTGTGCAGCTTCAATGAACTCTTTACTACGTAGGCTCAACGTTTGACCACGTACAATACGCGCCATATCTAGCCAAGCAATCGCACCAATAGCAACGAAGATTAGGATGATGTTACGACCAAAGAACGTTACCAGGACGATTACTAGGAACATAAATGGTACCGCGTACAAGATCTCTAGGATACGCATCATCACTCGGTCAGTACGACCGCCGATGAAACCTGAAGCTGCACCGTAAAGCGTACCAATCAGTACCGCTACGAATGCGCCCATCACACCAACCATCAATGAGATACGACCACCGATAAGAGTACGAACGTACAAATCACGGCCTAAGCTATCAGTACCAAACCAGTGGTCCGCGCTTGGCGCTGCATGCATTGCGTACCAGTCAGTATCATCATAAGTGTACTGAGCAAGCATCGGTAAGAAGATAACCGCCAGTACCATAAGCATAAGAATAAACAGGCTTACCATTGCCGCTTTGTTTCGCATAAAACGAATGCGGGCATCCTGCCACAAACTGCGACCTTCAATCTCTAAGCTCTCAGAGAACTTTTCGATCGCTTCTAAATTTTCTTTTTTCTTCAACATAACCATGCGTCCCTGTTAGTAGCGAATTTTCGGGTCAATTAGCGCTAGCAAAATATCAACGATTGCGTTGAACAAGATGAATAGAAAACCAATCAAGATGGTTACACCCATTACTAGCGAGTAGTCACGGTTAAACGCGGCGTTAACAAACAGCTTGCCGATACCTGGTAGGCCGAAGATGGTTTCAACAACAACAGAACCTGTAATGATACCTACAAACGCAGGTCCCATATAAGAAACGACAGGCAGCAGTGCTGGCTTTAGTGCATGTTTTAGAATGATATAACGGTAGCTTAGACCTTTTGCACGCGCAGTTCGGATAAAGTTACTGTTTAGCGTTTCAATCATGCTACCGCGAGTAATACGAGCAAATGTGGCTACGTAAAGAAGAGACATCGCGATAACTGGCAGGACGATGTACATATAAGTACCGCCGTGCCAACCACCTGCTGGGAATATGTTCCAGTGCAGAGAGAACAGGTAAATAAGCGCTGGAGCCAACACGAAGGATGGCATTACTACCCCGAGCATAGCGGTCGACATTATGGTGTAGTCAATCCAGGTGTTGTGCTTCAAGGCGGCAATCGTTCCGACCGATACTCCCATAATCAGGGTAAAGATAAAGGCAATAAAACCTACCTTCGCAGATACTGGAAGTGCGACTGCGATCAGCTCATTTACGGTGTAATCTTGATATTTGAATGATGGACCAAAGTCACCTTGAACGATGTTAGTCAAGTACGTGGTGTACTGTTCAAATACAGGTTTATCTAAGCCGTATTTAGCTTCGATGTTAGCCATAACTTCTGGCGGTAATGGGCGTTCGCTCGAAAACGGGTTACCCGGTGCAAAACGCATGAGAAAGAAAGATATAGTGATCAACACCAACATGGTTGGAATCGCTTCGAATATCCTTTTCATAATGAATTTAAGCATAAACTCACTCTTTTCAGTCTGTGACAATTAAAAATTAAATAGACACTGCGTGCGATTTCTCGCACACAGGTCTAAGTTAGTTATATTTTATTTTTATAGGAGGTTATTTTGCTTTGATATAAAGATCTTTTGAATAGATCTTATCTTCGGCGTTACCTTCTGGGTAACCACCTAGCTGAGGTGATACAAGACGTGTTGTAACGTACTGGTAGACTGGAGCAATTGGCATGTCTTTAGCTAGCAATTTTTCTGCTTCGATGTATAGCTTAGTACGCTCTTCTTCTGAAGTAGAGCTTAGTGCTTTATCGATAATCTTGTCATAGTCTGCGCTCTTATAGTGCTGACCAGCAGTTGTATTTTGGCTAACCATCAATGTTAGGAATGAAGATGCTTCATTGTAGTCACCACACCAACCTGCACGAGCAACGTCAAAGTTACCAGTATCTTTACTGTCTAGATATGATTTCCACTCTTGGTTTTCGAGTTTCGCGTTAATACCAAGCTCTTTCTTCCACATTGATGCGATTGCTACAGCAAGCTTCTTGTGGTTCTCTGAAGTGTTGTAAAGCAGGTTGAATTCAAGTGGGTTGCTCTTCGTGTAGCCCGCTTCTTCAAGAAGACGCTTCGCTTCAGCAATACGCTCTTTTTGAGAAAGTTGACCATACTCTGGAGTTACCGGGTCAAAACCAGCAGTAATTTCAGGAGTCAAGAAGTAAGCTGGTTTTTGACCTTGACCAAGAATCGCTTTCGTCACGATGTCACGATCCATCGCATAAGAGATTGCTTTACGAACACGTACGTCGTCGAAAGGTGCTTTCTGAGCATTAAATTGGTAGTAATAAGTACACAGGTTACCCTTAATGTTTACATCTTCTGGGTATTCTTTCTGTAAGCGACGGAAGTGCTCGTTAGGAACTTCGTATGTGAAATCTAGTTCGCCAGAGAGGAAGCGGTTCATTTCCGCTACTTGGTTTTCGATTGGTAAGAATGTTACTGTGTTAAGAACTGTATGTTCGTTATCCCAATAATTTTCGTTGCGTACTAGTTCAAGACGCTCGTTAACTACCCATTGATTTGGAACAAACGCACCATTACCAACAAAGTTTTCAGGCTTAGTCCACTGGTCACCGAATTTTTCAACAGTTGCTTTATGTACTGGCTTCACTGTTGTGTGACCCATCATCATTACGAAATATGGGACAGCTGTATCTAAAGTCACTTCTAACGTGTAGTCATCTAAAGCTTTAACGCCTAGTTCACTCTTGTCTTTCTTACCCGCAACGATGTCTTTCGCATTCACCATCTTGGTATATTCCATGTACCAAGCGTATGGAGAAGCCGTTGCAGGATCAACCGCACGTTGGAAGCTGTAAACGAAGTCATTTGCCGTTACAGGATCGCCGTTAGACCATTTTGCGTCTTTGCGCAGGTGGAATGTGAATGTTTTGTTGTCTGTCGTTTCCCAGCTTTCAGCTACTCCTGGGATAGTATTGCCGTCGCCATCTTGGTTCACTAAACCTTCTAGAAGGTCACGAATTACGTGAGATTCTGGTACACCTTGAGATTTGTGAGGGTCGAGTGTTGCTACTTCAGTACCATTACCGCGAACCAGTTCCTGAACTTTTGCCAGTTCTGTGCCTGCTGGAACTTCAGCAGCGATAGAAAGAGTAGAAGAGGCAGCCACTGCCAAACCAGCACCTAGAAGAAGGGCCTGAGTGATTTTATTCTTGTACATTTAATAAACTCCAAGTTTTATGTATTGCATCCATGACTTCTTTGCTTGGTTCACTGAACGGCAGTGATTTAGATTTATTTAGCTCAAAATTTAAGCATAAAAATCTAAAACCTTACAAAGATTGAGGCACACACTATCAACCATTGAAGTAATTTGCCACAAACAAGTCGCAAAAAATCGGATAATTCTCCGAAATACTTAAGGTATCAGTGTAAATATCTAAAAAATCCCAAATCAGTAGTGACTTGCATAGAGGGATTAATTAAAAAACAGCCTTTAGTGTTGATGTGTCTGTGTTGATGCTTTTTTTTAGCATCTTATGCTAGAACACTGAGCGTAAATTAACATTAATGCCACATGAAATCTAATTGCACATCACATATCACCTAAACCGTCTACACTATTTGTGAGGATAATCACTTTATACAAGACAGCATAATGCTCTGCACCAAACCGGGTTATCCAATGCACCAATTAAGACAAAATTACGCGCTGAATTTATATGCAACCACAATGAATTATCATTTATCAAATCAATGATTATCTATAAATAGATTTATAGCAGGTACAAAAAAACCGACCTAAGTGGTCGGTTTTTGACTGTCTCATATACAAATGAGTAAATGCTGAAGCAACATCACTTTAAGAGAAATTACTTCTCCCAGCGTTCCGCTGCTTTCGTGTCTGAATCACGAGAATCAACCCAACGCGTCGTTTCGGTCGTGCGTTCCTTTTTCCAAAAGGGAGCCTTGGTTTTCAGGAAGTCCATAACGAATTCACAGGCTTCAAATGCAGCACCACGGTGTGCACTGGATACACCAACGTAAACAATCTGGTCGCCGATATCTAAGTCACCTACACGGTGGATAACACGCATCTTCTGAATAGGCCAGCGAGCCTCAGCTTGGTCACAGATCTCGCTCAGTGATTTTTCTGTCATACCCGGATAGTGCTCCAGAGACAAACCAATCACATTGTCGCCAAGGTTCATGTCGCGAACTTTACCAACGAACGTCACAATCGCTCCGGCAGCTGTACCTTGAGCCAAGTAGTCGTATTCGTCGCCTACCGAGAAGTCCTCAGCTGTCACTAATACTCTTGGATCCATGCTTAGCCTCCAGTCACTGGTGGGAAGAAAGCCACTTCGTCGCCGTCTTTCACTTCAGCTGTCAGAGGTACGATTGATTGGTTAAGTGCAGCCAGAAGCTTCCCCTCTTCCAATGCGATATCCCATTTGCCTTCTTGTGTCACAAGATGACTACGAATCGCTTCAATCGTCTTAAATTGTGCATCAACTTCAACGCTGTCCACACCAACAAGTTCACGAGTTTGAGCAAAGAAAAGTACTGTAATCATGACTCCACCTTAAAGTGACCAGATTTACCACCTGTCTTCTCTAGCAGGCGCACGTTTTCGATAACAATGTCTTTCTGAACAGCTTTACACATATCGTAAATCGTTAACGCAGCCACAGAAGCAGCCGTTAGCGCTTCCATCTCTACGCCCGTCTTACCCGCAAGCTTACAAACAGATTCGATGCGAACCTTGTTTTCAGACTCGATAGCTTCAAGCTGCACTTCTACTTTAGTTAATAGCAGAGGGTGACACAGAGGAATCAGATCCCACGTCTTCTTCGCCGCTTGAATACCCGCAATACGTGCCGTTGCGAAAACATCACCTTTATGGTGGCTACCAGAGACAATCAGCTCTAGCGTTTCTGCCGACATTTGAACGAAGGCTTCCGCTCTCGCTTCACGTACTGTTTCCGCTTTAGCCGATACATCGACCATGTTTGCTTCGCCAGACGCGTTAATGTGTGTAAATTGGCTCATACTCAAACCGCCTTATACAGAAAGGTGTGGCATGAAGTTACAAGGACGGTGGCTAGCATCCAGCTGTTGCTTGATGATCTTAGTCCAACCGGTGCGGCAAGCGCCTGTAGAACCTGGCATCGCAAAGATAACCGTGTGGTTAGCAAAACCCGCGATCGCACGAGATTGAATTGTCGAAGTACCGATCTCTTCGTAAGATACTTGACGGAATAGCTCACCAAAGCCTTCTACTTCTTTGTCGAACAGTGGCTTAAGCGCTTCAGGCGTGCTGTCGCGAGAAGTGAAACCAGTACCACCCGTGATCATGATAGCTTGTACGCTTTCATCAGCGATCCATTTAGATACGATCGCACGGATCTTGTACATGTCATCAATAACGATTTGCTTATCAACCACGTTGTGACCCGCTTCTTTAGCATGCTCTGCTAGGTAACCGCCTGAAGTGTCGTTTTCTTCTGTACGAGTATCTGAAACCGTTAGTACTGCGATGTTTGCTGCTTGGAATTTGCTTTCTGCGTGACCCATTTGTTCACCTATATAAATTTTTCATTAGACTGATTCGCCCAGCCTGAAGAAGCTGAGCGATAAAATGCTTTAGAGTGTGTAGCGGGTTAACCGCCGATTGACGCCAAGTTTGGAGTCATGCCGCTGTTGCCATCGTGTAAGAAGTGGCTAACGGACTTGGTTTGAAGCTGAGCCTGAATTCGATCAATGAGTTCTTGCTCTTGTTGATCTTCTTGAATCAGATCTCTCAGTTCAACACCATGGTCGCCAAACAGACATAAGTGAAGTTTACCGGTCGCAGAAACGCGCAGTCGGTTACAACTCTCACAAAAGTCTTTCTCGTAAGGCATGATCAAACCGATTTCACCCTTGTAGTCTGGGTGGACAAACACTTGCGCCGGGCCATCGTTAACGGCTTTGACTTTTAACAGCCAACCATTAGCAATAAGCTGGTTGCGAATCGCAACGCCAGACACATGATGTTTATCGAACAACTCGTCCATCTCGCCGGTTTTCATCAGCTCGATAAAACGTAATTGAATAGGTTTGTCTTTGATCCAATTAAGGAAGGCTGGTAATTCCTGACTATTGAGGTCTTTCATTAATACGACGTTGACTTTGACTTGTTCAAAGCCAACCTCAAACGCTTTATCAATGCCTCGCATAACCTCAGTAAACTTATTCTCACCAGTGATCTGATGGAACATGCGCGAATCTAAACTATCCACGCTCACGTTTATATGGGTTAAACCAGCATCACGCCATTGCCCTACTTGTTTCTCCATGCGGTAGCCATTCGTTGTGGTGGCTACTTTTTCGATGCCTGGAGTAGAAGCAACGGTATGTATGATTTCAGGAAAGTCTTTACGCAGACTCGGCTCTCCGCCTGTAATGCGGATCTTTGAGGTACCACAATCTGCAAACGCTTTAACAACGCGTTTGATCTCGGGAACACTTAAAAAAGACGAGTTTTTTTGCCCTGACGGTTTGTAACCATCTGGCAAGCAGTAAGTACATTTAAAGTTACAGACGTCTGTAACCGACAAGCGCAAGTAATAAAACTTGCGATGGAATCTATCTTCGAATTGTTGCGCCACGGAACACCTTTCCAAACACGGGAGGCATAATCATTTCCAATTAAGCCCTTGTGACAACATGTCACTGGCTCTTGATGCGTATCGGTACAGCAAATACCACTGTGCGACTTAGCATGCGAGAGCTCGGAGTTATGGCAACTGAGCGTTATATTCACACGCGCAGTAGCTGAGTAATAAAATACTTAATATTTGTACGTGAATCTAGCTCTGATGGTAAAAAACGGGTCACATCGGCAAAAAAAACGTATCAAACGCTCAAAATAACTCTTGTTGAGTATATAGCGAGAAGCATTTAACCTAAATTATAGTTGGTAATAACCTAACAAGAACAATAAATGAATATTTACTCTTCAAAGAAAGTCGTAGCAATCGGCGGTGGCCATGGCTTAGGTCGCATGTTAGCTGCATTAAAAGACTTTGGTAACAACGCAACTGGCATTGTTGCAACGACAGATAACGGCGGTTCCACCGGACGTATTAGAGATTGCCAAGGTGGCATCGCATGGGGAGATACACGCAACTGTATCAACCAATTAATCACAGAGCCTTCAATCAGTTCGATGATGTTCGAATACCGCTTTCGTGGTCAAGGTGAGCTAGACGGTCATAACTTGGGTAACCTAATGCTGACGGCGTTAGACAACCTTTCCGTTCGCCCATTGGAAGCAATTAACCTGATTCGAAATATGCTCAAGGTCGATGTCAATATCGTGCCGATGACTGAGCATCCTTCAGACCTCACGGCTCTATCAATGGACGGCCGCTGGGTTACCGGCGAAACCAACGTTGATGACATGACGGAAAAGCTGCGCATGATGGACTTGTCTCCAGAAGTGCCAGCAACCAAAGAAGCCGTTGCTGCCGTTGAGCAAGCAGACTGCATTGTCCTTGGCCCTGGAAGCTTTTTAACCAGTGTGATGCCCCCTCTTCTCCTTCCAGAGATTGGCAAAGCAATCTCTGAGAACACCAAGGCAAAAGTTATCTTCGTTGAAAACCTTTCACCAGAGCACGGTCCCGCAGGGAAAATGACGCTTCAAGAGCAATTGGAGTGGTGTGAACGTACCTGTAAGGCAAGGAAAATAGACATCGTGTTAGGCAATGAACCTCACCCGGAACTAGAAGTGCAATGGAATTGTGTGACCACAGATCTTGCATCGGCAAACCGAGATTGGCGACACGACCGTGTGAAGCTTCAACAAGCCATTGAAGCCCAGTTGGCGTAGCCATAGGTTCAAGCGACAAACAACAAAAAAGGAGCATGCTGCTCCTTTTTTAATCTCAGTAATAACTCGCTGTTTTAAAGGTCCGTCATCAACTGCTGATATTCAGTGTACGTCGATAACAGGAGGTCTTGCATATCTTGAAAATCAATCTCGGTTACAGGCAACGCTTGCTTCACTTTTGCGTCTAAGCTAATCGCAAAACTACACAAAGAATCCGCACCAAAGCTTGCTGCGCTGCTCTTAAGCGCATGACTGATATCAGCCAAGTACTTAGAGGTATCCGACTCTTTATTTATCTCTAGGTGTTCGTAGTAGCCTTTCAACTCACCTAAAAAGATTTCCAGTAAAACCGGGACATTCTCTTGGCCTATTTCGCCGGCAAGCTCATCAACTTTTTGCTGATTTAATACTTTCGTCATTATTATTTTCTTATTGTTTGTTGATTACTGCTTCGCATTCCACGTTTGCAACTTACGGTATATCGTCGATGGACTGACATCTAAGAAACCTGCCGCACGAGGGATGTTGCCATCACACGCTTTAATGGCCTGCTCGATAGCCGTTTTCTCAGTGATCCACAATGGGAAAATATCTTTTACCGTGATGTCTTCATTCTGCTTCTCTTTCAATCGCAGACTGTTTTCAATCGGTTGGTTCAACGGTGGTGGAAGCATGTTGAGAGTAATCTCTTTGCCGTTATTCAAAACCACCACGTTCCGCAACACGTTTTGTAGCTGACGAACGTTACCCGGCCACTCATATTGATTAAAGCGATCAAGTACTTCCTGAGCAAAACGTACAAACGCCTTCCCCTCCTCGACCGACATATAGCCTAGCAGAGAATACGCGATCTCGATGACATCTTCACCACGCTCACGCAATGGCGGCAAGTGCAATGGAATCACGTATAAACGATAGTATAAATCTTCTCTAAAGCGACCTTCTTGTACTTCTTTCCAAGGGTCACGGTTGGTCGCACACACAAAACGAACGTCGACACTCTTCATCTTCGAAGAGCCGACTTTTTGGAAAGTACCGGTTTGGATAAAGCGCAGCAGCTTGGTTTGCAGCTCTAAGTCCATTTCGCACAGTTCATCAAGGAACAGTGTTCCACCATCAGCAAGCTCAGCAGCACCTTGGCGATCGGTCGCAGCACCGGTAAAGGCACCTTTAACGTGGCCAAACAGCTCACTTTCAATCAGGTCTTTAGGGATAGCGGCACAGTTAATCGCGATGAACGGCTTATCGCCACGCTTACTCGCCGCATGAATGGCTTCTGCACATACCTCTTTACCGGTACCACTTTCACCAGTAATGAAAATGCTCGCCTTACTCGATGCAGCAGAATCGATAGTTCGGTAAACCTGCTGCATGGTTTGGCTGCTGCCGATAAAACCTTGGTAGTTCTGGTTTCCCGGGTGTTCCGAGCTATTTTTAAGTTTGGTGGCTTTGCGGATCGCATTATTCACCGTAATACGGAGTCGGTCGGCTTCACACGGTTTGATAAGGAAATCTTGAGAGCCATGACGCATCGCTTCTACAGCGGTATCGATAGAGCCGTGAGCCGTCATGAAGATAACTGGAACTTCAGGGTATTTTTGTTTTACAGCAAATAGTACGTCCATACCCGTCATATCAGGCAGACGTAGATCTAATAAAATAAGGTCTGGGATTCGATGATTCAAACTCTCGATTGCATCGCGGCCAGTGCCGACAATGTTGATATCAATTTCGAGCGGTGTAAGATACGAGCGATATAAAGCTGCTACCGAAGCGGTATCCTCTACCATCAACAAATACTTCGATTTGTTATCTAGCGTTTTTGATTGCATATCCTAGCCATTTATAATTTGCATTTCTTATTATAGTCGCATTCCGCTTTGCATTATGCAAATTAGCCACAGTATTTGTAGTGTGTTTTTTTACTTGCTTCAAACAATCAATGTTTTATCTATCTGGCACGAACGATGCAACGGTATAAATGACCTTCGGGTCACCTAGCCAACTGACGTTGTTAGTGGACCGATTGTTCACAAACGTAAGCCAGTAGAACATTTACTACTGGCTGTTTTTTTGTCTGAAACACTCTCAATTCTTGTGTTGAGGGGGATCAATTCTCGAGCGAAAAGTGAGATTAGCTGTTGGTAATAAACTGCTTTCTTAACTGATCAATTTCATCACGCTTCTGTGCGGCCAATTCAAATTCCAGATTCTGAGCATGCTGATACATCGCAGATTCTAGCTTACTGATCTCTTTATCAAGCTTTTGCGGCGTAAGTACGGCATAACTTTCAGAAGGCTCAGCCACCTTAGATAAAGGAACTTGCTTCGATTGGCGCTGCTGCTTCGACTTGGTTAGATCACCCAGTTCCATAATGTCTTTAATATTGCGTTTCAACGCTTGCGGCGTGATACCTTGCTCTTCGTTGTAGGCTTGCTGTTTCTCGCGACGACGATCGGTTTCATCAATCGCTTTTCTCATCGACTTAGTAATCGAATCACCATAAAGGATCGCTCTACCTTCCAAGTTACGCGCAGCACGACCAATGGTTTGAATCAGAGAACGCTCAGAACGCAAGAAGCCCTCTTTATCTGCATCAAGAATCGCCACCAGCGAAACTTCAGGCATATCCAAACCTTCACGAAGTAAGTTAATGCCCACTAACACATCGAACTCGCCCAAACGTAGGTCTCGGATGATCTCTACACGCTCAACGGTATCGATATCCGAGTGCAAGTAACGCACTTTAACGCCGTGCTCACTTAGGTATTCGGTTAAGTCTTCTGCCATTCTCTTGGTCAACGTGGTAACCAAAACACGCTCTTCTTTCACTGAACGGATTCTGATTTCAGACAGCAAGTCATCCACCTGCGTCGCGACAGGTCTTACTTCGATGATTGGGTCTAACAGACCAGTAGGACGTACCACTTGATCAGCAATCTCGCCATCTGATTTTTCAATCTCGTAATTACCTGGTGTTGCCGACACAAAAATCGTTTGTGGGGCTATAAACTCAAATTCTTCAAACTTCATTGGACGGTTATCCAATGCAGAAGGCAGTCTAAAACCAAACTCGACCAAGGTTTCTTTACGAGAACGGTCACCTTTATACATCGCACCAATTTGCGGCACAGTCACGTGTGACTCATCGATGATCAGCAAACCATCATCAGGCAGGTAGTCAAATAACGTTGGCGGCGCTTCCCCTTCCGCACGGCCGCTCAAGTATCGTGAATAGTTTTCGATACCGGAACAGAAGCCAAGCTCAGTCATCATCTCAATATCAAACTGAGTTCTTTGAGAGATACGCTGCTCTTCCAAAAGCTTATTGTTGTCTTTTAAGTATTGAGCACGATCGCGCAGTTCGTCCTTGATGTTCTCAATCGCCTCAAGGATTTTTTCTCTTGGCGTTACATAGTGAGTTTTTGGATAAACCGTAAAGCGCGGCAAGTCTCTTTGTTTCACCGCACCAGTCAGAGGATCAAAAATACTAATGCAGTCCACTTCGTCATCGAACATCTCAATTCGAACCGCATCTTGGTCAGATTCAGCCGGAAAGATATCAATCACCTCACCACGAACACGGAACTGACCACGTTCAAAGGCGACATCGTTTCTTGAATATTGCAGCTCAGCCAATCGACGCAGGATGTCTCGCTGATCCATCACCTCGCCACGACTCAAATGAAGCATCATCTTCAAATAAGACTTAGGATCACCCAGACCGTAGATAGCAGACACAGAAGCCACAATGATGGCGTCTTTTCGTTCTAATAAGGCTTTGGTTGCCGAAAGCCTCATTTGTTCGATATGAGCGTTCACAGACGCATCTTTCTCGATGAACGTGTCCGTGGTTGGAACGTAGGCTTCAGGTTGGTAGTAATCGTAGTAAGAAACGAAATACTCAACGGCATTGTTTGGAAAGAAAGATTTCATCTCACCGTAAAGTTGAGCCGCCAATGTCTTGTTAGGCGCTAACAGAATCGCAGGTCTTTGAGATTGGGAAATGACGTTGGCAAGGGTAAAGGTTTTACCTGAGCCCGTTACCCCTAGTAGAGTTTGATGTGCCAAACCAGAATCTAATCCGTCTAGTAATTTGGTTATCGCTGTCGGCTGATCACCGGACGGGCTGTAGTCCGATACCAAGTCAAAGAGTTTACTCATAGGTCGCCATTTCCATACTGTTTTTTTAATCAGGTCATTGTCACTCTAGGAGGAGTGTCGTTGCAACAATTATCTAGAGAAATGCATCTTAAGATCAGAGATCAGTTATAGCTTTTATTTTTAGAACTTGGTATTATTCGTGCCCTGCAAAGTTTCCCCAGCTAAATTACTCGAATTTTAATCCACTACTTTTCCCCAAAAAACCTAAAAATACCGCTTGTTTTACTGTTCGTTTTATAATCTACAAAAGTTATACAATTGCGACATTTTGCTATAAATCTTTTAAATACATTACGTTAGATAAGGTTTTTACATTTTTCGATTTATCCCGATTATTGTTGTTAAAGTTTCACACACACACTTATCCACAATTTTGGTGGATAACTAAAGCAAAGCTAAATCCTATAAGGCGTTCAAGAAAGTAAAGTTTTTTATCTTACTTTTTTCTGATATTTTTTATTGACAGAAATCCGGACAATTATTAGAATTCGCGTCGCTAACAAGCAATTCCCCTTTAGTTCAGTTGGTAGAACGGCGGACTGTTAATCCGTATGTCGCAAGTTCAAGTCTTGCAAGGGGAGCCAAATTTAAAGAAGCCGCATCATTCGATGCGGCTTTTTGCGTTTTAGTCGAAACAAAAGCCCTACAGGCACAGCTTTGATTAACTCACATCCATAAAAAAACGCCTCACAAGGAGGCGTTTGGGCTTAGTGACTAAACTGAGCTTTATTCTAGATTAGACGTCGTTTAGCGGTTATGCTTCTGCTGTAACAACATTTGTCTGAGTCTCTTTACCGGCTTGGTCTTGATCAAATCCTTCATGCAGGTGGTAGTAGCGCTTATAAACAAGAGCACTTACCGTCATTAGAATCGCTGGTAAACCTACCATCATAAACTGCAGTCCCATGATAGTGCTGTCAGACTGTTCCACGTTTGGTACATAACCCACCACAGACAAGCCCATACCAACAATAAAACCACCAGCCGCGCCTGCAAACTTAACAAGCATCGTTTGAACAGAGAAGATAACACTCTCACTGCGACGACCCGTTTTGTGTTCACCGTAATCAACAACATCGGCAAGCATTACAGTTTGCAGTGCGTTAGCGATACCCACACCAAACTTGATAGCAGCACCTGCGATACCGATTAGAATCGCGTTACCTGGAGCGATAAAGCCCATGATAAGTAGAGTGGTACAAGACAGCACTGGGAAGCCACAAGCGATAACCCATAGGTGTTTGCGTGGTAACACTGATGCAATACGAGGGAACAAGAATACGCCTGCAACTTCAGCGATACCTGCCACCATCATATAAACGGGGAACAAGTCAGCGTTGCCTAAAGCGTAAGAGAAGTAGTAAATCGCAAAACCACCCACCAACAAGTTTGCTATTTGGAACGACAATACGGTACCAATAAGTGCTTTTAGTTGGTCATTCTTACCAATGATAACCATTACATCTTTAAAGCTGAAACGCTCAGCTGGTTTCGCATTTGCTGGTGCCGATTTTTCTTTTACGTTGCGAGCAATCAAGAATGCACTCATCACGAACAGCACAGCAATCAACATAGCAACGTTGAAGAAACCTTGTCCTTGGTCGCCGTCACCCAGTTTACCGACAATATGTAGCCCGTAAGTACCCGTAATAAACCACGCCAAGCTAGCAAATAATCGTGGCCAAACAACCAGCTTTTCACGTTCTTGACGAGAGCTCGATAGTGCAGGAATCAAAGACCAATATGGAATGTCCATAATAGTGTACGTAAGGCCCCACAGAATATAAGCAGCCGCTGCATAAATGTATAACGTAGTGCCTTCAAACATATGCGTACTAAAAAGACCAACAAGCACTACAGCATTTAACATGGTTCCAATCACTATCCAAGGACGGAATTTACCAAACTTAGAGCGTGTGTTATCAACGATAACGCCCATCATTGGGTCGGTCACCGCGTCGACAATGCGCGCGGCCAAAAAGATAGTACCCACAAATGCCGCTGACAGCCCAGCAACATCGGTGAAGTAAAACATTAAGAAGATGTAGATTGGAGCACAGGCAAAGTCTTTACCTAAAGCCCCAAGTCCATACGATAATTTGGTTTGTAGAGTAATTTGATCAGACATAGTATTTCCTTCAGGCGCGTAACTTCATCTCCTAACAGACGTTGAAACGCTTACCTTTTATTTATAATAATTTATCCACTCAAGTTCTGTTTTAGAGCCACTCTGTGGTCGCTTCTTAAAACACTCAAGTATCAAGTCCGATGCTAATGTAACCATTCCAACGAACAGATACTGTGATCAACAACCACTCCATGGAAACGTTTTCAGTCAAATGTCCAAAGTGAGAGATCGAACAATAAAACCCTCGAATTGATAGAGAATATCGCTAATTAAAGTGCTCAAAACAGTTCATTGTGTGAAGTAACGCATGAGAACGATTACATAAGTACAGTATCACGCTGGGAATACCTACAGTTCTCCAATCTATACGGGCACATCAAATTGATTTGATAGTTCATGACGGCTTATTAAAGGCAATAAAAAACCGCGTAATTTCACCTACGCGGTTCATCAAATATAAAGCCTATGCTAAAACTTACTCGATACGTTCAAACTTAATCAGCATCGCTGTTTCTGCGTCAAGTATTGGCATCGTCAGCCCCACCTCGGCACACCAAGCACCTGATAATTCACAGCAAGACTCTGTCCATGGCGGTTGATAATTCACAATATCATCGTAATTTGACGGTTTATCAATCACAGATACCTTGTATAAACTTTGTGGATCTAGCCCAGGTATACGCAAATGACCACTCAATGAATTGGTTGGCATCGCAAGCTGTGCAATCATCACCACAGCTTCTGACACATCTTCGGAGACGACCGCATGGATTTGATGGGCACTATCGTCCGTTGGAACTCGCCAAGTTCTCCCGCTATGCAGTAACGGGCGCAGCATCTTATGTAGCTTGATGTAGTGTTCAAAGCCCTGCTTCTCTTCTTGCACTTCTTTCACAGGATCTAATTCAATCCCCATATGACCAAACAGTGCTGTTAGACCACGAAACTCAATACTATGACGACGACGAGTGCTGTGGCAGTGGCTCGCACCAATATGGCTTCCCATTACCTCAGGGGGGAAGAAGTAACTCATCCCACGCTGAATCGTTTGTCTTTCCAGCGCGTCATTGTTATCAGACGCCCAAAAACGTTGCGTACGCTTAAGAACCTCAAAATCGATACGACCACCACCAGCCGCACACGATTCAATATCAACCATTGGGTGCTTCTCTCGGACTTTATCGACCAACTCATAATAACGAGCGGTTTGTTGATGAGCCGCAGCCCTGCCTAGATGCGCAGGTTGTACAACTTCTCGGTTCATATCCCACTTAATGTAAGCAATGTTGTACTGACTTAAGAAGTGGTCAAGACGCTCAAACAAAAAGTCGAATGCTTGTTGATTCTGAAGATCGATAACATATTGATTACGACCCGTTGGTTGGTCATAGCCGTCAACCGCAAGCAACCAGTCTGGATGGGCTCGGTATAAGTCAGAATCCTTATTGATCATCTCAGGTTCGAACCACAATCCAAACTCCATACCCAACTGATTAACGTGCTCAACTATCGGAGCTAAACCATTTGGGTATTTTTCTTCATCTAAGAACCAATCCCCTAGCGCAGCCTTGTCTCCGCAGCGCCCTTTGAACCAGCCATCGTCAATGATAAAACGCTCTACTCCCATATCCGCGGCTTGGCTAGCCATCGACATAATATAATCAGGATCATGGTCAAAATAGATGCCTTCCCAAGTATTAAGATGGATAGGTCGAGGCTTTTGTGCGAAAGACTCCGGCAAGATGGAACAACGCACATGGGAGTGGAACTGATGGCTCATTCCATTTAAGCCTTCCGAACTGAAACTGGCATATAACCAAGGTGTCGTTAAGCTTTCACCTTCATCCAATGTAATCTCACCCGGTAGATAAATAACTTCCGCTTGCACGTAGCGACGACCGTCTGCTTTTACATCCGCGCGCAGTCTGTGGTTACCACTCCAAGCGAAGTGAATCCCCCACACATCACCTGCCATTTCATTAAAGTTAGCGGTACCGACAACCATCGCTGGATAATGTTCATGAGACGTTCTTCCGCGACGATTTTCTTGCTGATAGCCCCCTTGCTGTAAGGGTTGACGCACCGTTTGGAACTCATGTACCCAGCGGCCGTAGTACGTCATCAACTCATTAGCTCTTGCTGGTAATGGCAAAGTATTGGCGAGACGGTTCACCTGATAAAGGCCGGCTTTAACGTTGGTTAAGGTGTGACGAGATTTCACAACATCATGTTTATCGAGGCATAACTCGGTTGTTAAACGTAAGCCTGCACGTATATCTTCACTCTCAATGATTAGGCTAGATGGTGTTTGTTGAACATCCGTAATAGAGAAAACAGGCGCCCAGTCCAATCCGTCTCGGTGCCCTTCTAATGCCGGACTGCTGAAAACACCGCGCCCGAGTTCAGGGCTCAGCGACATAGCGACATCATTATCAAGGCGACCGTAAGGAACTGGCCTTTGAAGAGAAACACGAAAGTTCGCTAGATCGCCACGAACTGGAACTCCCCAATGCAGAATTTCGGCGAAATCACCAAGTTCAACGATCAGTTGCGAGTCTTTACCCGTAATTTCTACTAGGGATTTATTCGTCATTTTATTTAACCTTAACGCGTTTAATTACCCCGTATCATAATTATTGAGCTGAGAGTTTCTGTGATCAAACCCAAAATCATGAAAACGTTTCCATTAAATATTTTGAGATTAATAGATTCAAATAATGCCCCTTAACTCAAAGATTTATGCCAAACACCATCTCAACGCATATGCTCCTAATCCCAAAGAATAGGGATATTCCACATTATATAAAGCGCTATAACGTTAAAATAAACAGGAGTTTAATAACAATTAAACCCTTAAAATTCATTGCATTATGATGGATCTGCAATTTGAAAATTGGCTCACACACATTTCCTCTTGAACTCACCACACCACACTCGTATTCTTAACCTTTAGAGTACAACTATGAAGTGTCTCCCTGGGTCCTAACTTTTACATTCCAGCTTGACGGTATAGAACGCAATGCCTGTAGCCTAGCTTCGACATTGAATTTGATACTTACTTCCTTGTCTCACATGCCCAGTTATCATTGACTGGGCTGCTTTTCCCCTCAAAAATCACCCTAATCCCTTGCTAGCTCTAGCCTCACATCACTGTTACCTATGTCCGAACACAACGAGAAACTTCAACTTTAGCGCACGTTCAACCCCCTCCCCCCCTGAAATAGAAAACGATTCCATTAAAAACCCACAGAAACCTCTATAAAACTGCCACCACAAGCCCAATAACCAGATCAAAATCACACAAAATAATCACAAACCCATCAATAGCGTAAAAATGCCAACCTCATCATGAAAACGTTTCCATTATTTATTTACACTCTCGCTCGAGTTAGGACTCAAACATAAAAATATCCATAAATAAAAAATAATGGAGACACTTCATGAAACAAAAAATGCTAGTTAAAGCATTAGGATTCACTCTGGCCCTCACCCCATTAATCAGCTTCGCTGCAGTGGAAAACGTAACGTATTTTGGTTATGCGAAATGGGGCAACATCTACACCGATAATGACCAACATAACGATGGCAAAGGAGAACGCAACGACGTTATTCGAGCTGGTCAAGGTTACGGTAACTACCGTTTAGGTAATGAACTGAACTGGTGGGAAGCGGGTGTGAAAGCCGATGTATGGCGTGACAATGACGCTTATTTTGATACCACGATTTATCTAGGTAGTGGTGATAGCTGGGGGGATGTCAGTACGATTCAGCTTTGGTCAGCAGGTCATGGCCTGATCGATGGACAACCTAACGCGAAAGTATGGGCCGGAGAGCGTTTTTATCGTCGCCATGAAGTCCACATGATTGATGTTAAGTACTGGGATACATCCAGTACGGGTTTAGGTATTGAAGATTGGGATCTAGGGTTTGCGGATGCACATTTGGCCTGGATGGCGCCAAACTCGTCAAGTGACGATGGGCGTAGTCTTCACAATATTGATGCTCGCTTAAGCGGTATTGAATTGAGTGACACAGCGGATCTTACTCTTGGTTTGAACTACGTGACCACGCAAAACTCGAGCTACGACGATAAAGACATTACTACTTCTGGCGCAATGCTCTCTGCTCTTTACCGTCAAGCTTGGAACTACGGTTCAAACACCTTGGCCTTCCAATACGGTACTGATGCCTTAGCTGGCGGGTTAATGAGTGCTGAAGGTGGTTCAGACAAAAAGTACAGCACTGGCGTCGAACATGATGGCTACAGCTGGCGTCTATTTAACCATGGTGACTTAAATATCAGTGAAGATGTTCAAGTCATGTACTCCATCGCTTATCAAGATAACAACCTAGATAACAACGATGGTGAGAAGTGGTTCAGTGTCGGAGCTCGTCCTCAATATGCTTGGACAGATTACATGTCGACATCATTAGAGGTGGGTTACGAAACGGTAGAAGCTCAAAACGGCTCGGGCACCAACGATATGTATAAAGTGACCGTGGCTCAAATGTTCCAAGCTGGAAAAGGGGTATGGGCTCGTCCATCTATTCGTATTTTTGCGACGTACTCTGAATCCAACAACGAATGGGATCGTGGTAACGAGACTTATGGAACGGCAACAAGCATCAATGCCGAGACTGTTGACGAGATTACCTTTGGTTTCAACGTAGAGACTTGGTGGTAAACCACCACACCCGAGCGTCTGTTCAATCAACGAATTGACGCTCAACACTGGAATAGCAATTTAACGGGGAAAGCCGATGTTTTCCCCTTTACTAAGGTAGCAATCAGATGAAATTAAAATCATTGGTGATCATTGTCGCGGCACTCACAGTTAGCGCATGCAGCGGAATACCTGAAAAGGAACTTAATACTGATTTCAATGAGAGTGCATGCTGCTCTCAGCTAAGTGCGCTGCCAATGACGCAATTGTCTGTTCCATTCCACCAACAAGTGATTATGGACGGTCATTTACCGACCCTTTCCTCTTCATTGTTAAATGACAATACACAAGCGGATAGCCAACGCTTTCCGACCATCGCGTACCAAATCAGTGACACGACAGAATCGCTGTCCTTACTCATTCGTTCATACATTAAAAATGATGCGCTATTCGCACCGTCTATTTATGTCTTTGACAAACAATGGCGACTGCTTGGTCAATACAGTACTAACGACTTCACTTACTACCCGACAGCGATGCAAGGGTTAGAAAGAATTGAAGCATCAATTGCACTC
Organism: Vibrio sp. 10N.222.49.C12; assembly: GCF_041475025.1. Taxonomy (NCBI): domain Bacteria; kingdom Pseudomonadati; phylum Pseudomonadota; class Gammaproteobacteria; order Vibrionales; family Vibrionaceae; genus Vibrio; species Vibrio sp. 10N.222.49.C12. The sequence continues at coordinate 22,975 of NZ_JBFRVF010000041.1, forward strand.
GAACCTCAACGAGACAACGCGCAATTTATTGTGGTCAGCGCCGATAGCACTAAGTTAGATAGCGCCATCAATCGAATTCATCCTGAAGATCTGTATTCAGAATCTCAGCAGATTATTGGCAATAAGCAACTGCCGTTGACTGCGACGTTGAGCAACGTAGGTGTCATTGATGTTACGGCGAGCAAATCAACAAACAGTGCGGTTTTGACTCTATTGGCTGAGCTTGGTGTTTCATCCGACAATGAACCCGAAACCTTAGGTTCAAAGCAAGTTTCTCAACCATCAAATCAGACAATTGAAACCAATCAAAAGGCGCAATGGCTGAATATCCAAAAAGACATTGACCAAGCCCTAAACAACAATGACATCAAACAAGCTGCATTTATTGTTAATCAAGCGGCCGAACAGGGCATACCCGAAGCAAAAGATTATTTATTAAAACAGCTCGCTGAATAGCTGAATAAGCCAACAGAACAATACGCATAACCAACGATTTGATAACGGTCATCACGGCTTAAAAGACCGATGACTTAATAGAATTATTACCAATATTGAACACTTTAAGAGTAGGAATACCATGAAGGCATTTTCAAACATCATCCAAAGACGCGATTGGGAAAACCCACAGTCTGTGAATATCCACTGCCTTAATGCGCACAGCCCATTATCAAGCTACCGCAACCTTAAGCACGCTCGAGACGGCATTGAGTCACAACGTAAATCTCTTAATGGACAATGGAAGTTCAAATACTTTGATGCACCTGAACAAGTTGACGGTGAATTTATCGAAACAAGTTTCAATGACTCACAATGGGACGAGATTACCGTACCATCGAACTGGCAAATGCAAGGCTACGATAAACCTATCTACGCCAACGTAAAATACCCATTTGAAGTGAACCCACCGTTTGTACCGGCAGAAAACCCAACCGGTTGTTACCGCACTCAAATTACGTTGACTAAAAATGACCTAAAGAACACCCAACGTATTATCTTTGATGGCGTCAATTCCGCTTTTCATCTTTGGTGTAATGGCAATTGGGTTGGTTACAGCCAAGATAGCCGCTTACCTGCCGAGTTCGACTTAACTCAGTATCTAACTGTTGGCGACAATACGCTTTCTGTCATGGTGATACGTTGGTGTGATGGTAGCTATTTAGAAGACCAAGATATGTGGTGGCTAAGCGGTATTTTCCGTGATGTGACCTTACTAGCTAAACCAAAGCAGTGCATTGAAGATGTGTTCGTTACGCCGGACTTAGACGCATGCTATCGCGATGGTTCACTGTCTATTGTCACCAAAATTACGGCACCAGACACTTACCAAGTTCAGGTTCAACTGTTTGACGGTGAAAACGCGGTGACTGAACCGCTTATCGATCGCCCTCATAATCGACGAATTGACGAGCGTGGCACCTACGATGATGTGGTATTCCAAACTCTTCATGTTCGAGATCCGAAGAAATGGAGCGCAGAAGTTCCTAACCTTTACCGAATTGTCGTGTCATTGCTTGATAGGCAAGGTAACCACATAGAAAGTGAAGCTTATCAAGTTGGATTCCGTAAAGTCGAAATGACAGACGGTCAGCTAAAGCTAAACGGCAAACCGCTATTGATTCGCGGCGTCAACCGTCATGAGCATCACCCAGAGTTGGGGCATGTGATGACAGAAGAAGACATGATCCGCGATATCTGTCTAATGAAGCAGTACAACTTCAATGCTGTGCGCACCGCTCACTACCCTAACCACCCACGATGGTACGAGCTGTGTGACGAATACGGTTTATATGTGTGTGATGAAGCGAACATCGAGACCCATGGCATGCAGCCTATGAATCGCTTGTCTGCGGATCCGCAATGGGCACACGCTTATATGAGTCGCTATACGCAAATGGTCATGCGTGATAAGAACCACCCTTCTATCATCATCTGGTCTTTGGGCAACGAGTCAGGGCACGGCAGCAGCCACAATGCGATGTATGCTTGGTCGAAACAGTACGATCCTTCTCGCCCGGTACAGTATGAAGGCGGTGGTTCAAATACCACAGCGACCGATATCATTGCGCCAATGTACGCACGCGTTAACAGCACTATCGAAGACGATGCCGTTCCAAAATGGTCTATCAAGAAATGGGTTTCTCTGCCTAACGAGCAACGCCCGCTTATTCTTTGTGAATACGCACACGCAATGGGTAACAGTTTGGGTAGCTTTAATGATTACTGGGATGCATTCCGAGAATATCCTCGCCTACAAGGCGGTTTCATCTGGGATTGGGTTGACCAAGGACTAAGCCAATGGGATGAAAACGGTGAACACTTCTGGGCCTACGGTGGAGACTTTGGCGATGTCATCAACGACCGTCAGTTCTGCATCAACGGTTTGATCTTCCCAGATCGCAGCGTACACCCGACCTTGGAAGAGGCGAAATACTGCCAGAGAATGATCAATGTGACGTTAGCAGAGCAAACTGAAGATCAATGCCGCCTAACGGTAACCAATGAAAACCTGTTCCGAGCGACTGACAATGAAATCTTACGCTGGCAATTGCTCGAAAATGGCATCGTGATTCAATCAGGGCAACAAGTCTTATCCGTTGCTGAAGATAGTAAACAAGAGCTGGTAATTGACCTCGCTTTCACACCAAAAGCACAAGCCGAATATCATCTCAACACCGATATTACTCTGACTCATTCAACCAAGTGGGCAGAAGAAGGCCATGTTTGTGCGACGGAGCAATTTGCTTTACGTAACCATGCTGGCTTGCAACTCCCGATCACGGCAAATGCTTTGGCTCCCCAGTTACATCAGCAAGACAATAAAGTGGTCGTGTCTAGCCTAGATGAAACACATCAATGGCAATGGGATACAGAGAGTGGATTGTTGACCCACTGGATCGTTGATGGGCAACCGCAAGTTATCAAGGCACCTGTCGATAACTTCTATCGCGCGCCACTTGATAACGACATTGGTATCAGTGAGATAGACAACATCGACCCAAATGCATGGGCTTGTCGCTGGGAACTTGCAGGCATTGGTCAATGGGAGCGTCAGTGTACAAGTTGTGTCGTGCAAGCGCTCGCAGACTCAGTACAAGTGGCGTCAGTATTCGCCTACCAATTTAATGGCCAAATCCAAGCGATTACCAAATGGCAATACACCTTAAATAACCTAGGCGAAATGAATATCGCGGTTGATGTCAACTTAGCCGATCACTTACCACCGATGCCACGCATTGGTCTTGAGATGGAGCTACCTTTACCACTCGAAACTGCCAATGAAACTCCAGTATCGTGGCTGGGATTAGGTCCTTTTGAAAACTATCCAGACCGTTTGGCTGCTGCTCGATTCGGTTTACACAAACAGACACTGGATCAGATGCATACGCCGTATATATTCCCAACCGATAGCGGGTTACGTTACGGAACCAAAAACTTGAATGTAGGAAATATCGGGATCGAAGGCGATTTTTCATTCAGTGTGAGTCAGTACAGCCAGCAACAATTAACGGATGCTAAGCATACCAATGACCTGACTCGTGAAGAGAAAATCTATGTACGCGTAGATCACCAACATATGGGTGTTGGTGGTGATGATTCTTGGAGTCCAAGTGTTCACCAAGAGTTTCAACTCACCGACAATCAATATCGTTATCAGGTTACGCTAACAAGCGCATCGTAAGTAGATTCGGACCAAGCGGCTTGCTCTAAGCCACTTGGTTCCCCTATTACTTTGGGTTACCTGTGATTACTTTGGGTTACCTGTGATTACCTTACTTCACGCGACAACAGCTCACACGACAGCAGTCCACACGCCAATGTGACTCAAAAGCCAAGCTCAAATCTAGAGCTTGGCTTTTTATTTTCAAACTAGTCAGCCAATCAAAAATAAACCATCAAACCTCGTCATATTTGATGTTTAATATTTGAATTGCCTAACTATCCGTTGTTAAATGTCCAACCACCAGCACACAGCATTATATTCAGAATAAGAGAGCGGAATGGCTACCATTAAAGATGTTGCGAAGGAAGCAGGCGTATCAATCGCGACCACCTCTCGAGTAATCAACAATGCACCTCACACCAGTGAAACCGCAATTGCGGCGGTAAAAGCCGCTATGGAAAAACTCGGCTATCGCCCAAATGCCAATGCCCGTGCATTGGTCAGCAAATCTTCAAACGCGATTGGCGTACTGGTTAATGATGTTTCTGCCCCGTTCTTCGGCTCGATGATCAAAGCCATTGATACCGTGGCAAGTGAGCAAGAAAAGCAGCTACTGATTGGCAGCGGCTACCATGACGCGACCAAAGAGCGTAATGCGATTAACTTGCTGATCAACAGCCGCTGCGAATCACTCGTGGTTCATAGCAAAGGCATTAGCGACGAAGAATTGGTTAAGCTAGCCAATGAAGTGCCCGGCTTAGTTCTCATCAACCGAATTGTTCCCGATATCGAACACCGCTGTATTGCTCTCGACAACCGCCGCGGCTCTTACATCGCGACTGAGTATTTGATTAAAAACGGCCACAAGCACATTGGCTACATCTGCTCGAGTCACGATATTGAAGATGCTCACGACCGCTTAGGTGGCTATTTGGATGCATTGAAAGATCACGGTATTGAATCGAACGATGAGTACATCGAATATGGTGAACCTGACGAGCTAGGCGGTGAGCAAGCCATGGTTAACTTAATGGCAAAAAACACAGATATCACAGCCATTGCAACGTATAACGACTACATGGCAGCAGGCTGTTTGGCGTTATTACAAGAAAATGGCGTTCGTATTCCAGAAGATATATCAGTTATTGGGTTTGATGACGGCCACATTGCTCGCTTCATCTACCCTCGATTGACCACCATTCGTTACCCAATTCAAGTCATGGCTAATCAAGCGGTTAAGCTATCTCTGCAACTCGCAAGTGACGAGCCAAAAGAACACACGGAACATAAGCTATTTATGCCAATTTTGGTGCGCAGAGCCTCTGTTCGAAACATTAATTGAGAAAGCTCAGGTTCATAAAGACTAAGTCATTTCGTTCCTCGACACTTTTTACAACAAAGAAAATAGGATTGATTCGATGAGTTATCATTGAGTTAATCTTATTTTTCATTCCCCGCAAATACCCACCTATACTTAACCTGATCCATCTTAATCAAACGGTTACCCGTTGATTTTTTCACCAAGTGTCTAAATCCCTAGTGATCCTTGGTTGTTATTAGGTGAGCAAAGCAGGATAATATCGGGATCGGAATCTCAAGAATTAATCCATTATGACCGAATACCTTTTGTTGTTGGTTGGCACAGTGCTGGTCAATAACTTTGTGCTAGTGAAGTTTTTAGGACTATGTCCATTTATGGGAGTCTCCAAGAAACTGGAGACTGCGATTGGCATGGGCCTCGCGACGACTTTCGTTCTAACGTTAGCGTCGGTCTCTGCATACCTAGTAGAAACCTACATCCTTACCCCTCTGGGTATTGAATACCTGCGTACCATGAGTTTCATCTTGGTTATCGCGGTGGTTGTTCAATTTACGGAAATGGTCGTTCACAAAACCAGCCCGACTCTTTATCGCCTGCTGGGTATCTTTCTGCCTCTTATCACCACCAACTGTGCGGTATTAGGTGTGGCACTTCTGAACATCAATGAAAACCACAACTTCATTCAGTCGATCATCTATGGTTTCGGCGCAGCGGTGGGTTTCTCTCTTGTATTGATCTTATTTGCTGCAATGCGTGAACGTATTGCGGTTGCTGATGTTCCAATGCCATTCAAAGGCGCATCGATTGCGATGATCACAGCAGGCCTAATGTCTCTGGCATTCATGGGCTTTACTGGGTTGGTGAAATAAACATGAGTACCATTTTAATTGCGATCATTGCGCTAGCCGTTTTAGCCGCTGTTTTTGGCGCTATTTTGGGCTTTGCTTCTATCCGTTTTAAAGTTGAAGCTGATCCTATCGTCGATCAAATCGACACCATTTTACCGCAAACTCAATGTGGCCAGTGTGGCTACCCTGGCTGTCGCCCATACGCAGAGGCGATCGCTAACGGAGACAAGATCAACAAATGTCCTCCGGGCGGCCAAGCAACCATTGAGAAGCTAGCAGATTTAATGGGCGTAGAAGTTGAAGACTCCGCTCATGACTTAGATAACAAAGTAAAAACCGTTGCCTTCATTCACGAAGATATGTGTATCGGCTGTACCAAGTGTATTCAAGCCTGCCCTGTTGACGCCATTGTTGGTGGCACCAAGGCACTGCACACAGTAATTAAAGATGAATGTACAGGTTGTGATCTATGTGTCGCACCGTGCCCTACTGACTGTATTGAAATGATTCCAGTGGCAACAACGACTGAAAATTGGAAATGGCAGATGAACATCATCCCTGTTACTGATATCACTAACCAAGCGACTGATGCGACTGCGTCAGAGCCTAAAGCATAGGGTTAGTATGATCTCTTTAATTGAACAAATTCGCACGGGCTCTATTTGGAACTTCCCTGGTGGCGTGCACCCTGCTGAAAACAAGAAACAGTCGAATACTACTGATATCGTCCATGCAAGGCTTCCAGAAGAAATCGTTCTTCCTGTGAAACAGCACATCGGTAAGCCGGGGAACCTATTGGTTGCTGCAGGCGACACTGTGTTAAAAGGTCAGCAACTTACGGCCTTAGACACAGGTTTTACTTTGCCAGTACACGCACCAACATCGGGTGTGATTACCGCTATCGAACCGCGAACTACCGCTCACCCTTCAGGCTTGAGCGAAATATGCGTGGTTATTAAACCTGATGGCCTAGACACTTGGATTGAAAAAAATCCAGTTGAAGATTTTTCGACAAAGACTTCTGACGAACTGCTTGATGTGATTCGCCAAGCTGGTATTTCAGGCATGGGCGGCGCAGGTTTCCCTACGGCTAAGAAGCTTCAATCAGGCTTAGGTCGTACCGACATTTTGATCGTCAACGCTGCGGAATGTGAACCTTACATCACCTCTGATGACAAGTTGCTTCAAGAACATGCCGACGAAGTATTAAAAGGCATCGAAGTGGTTGAACACATTCTTCAACCAAAGCTGACGGTTATCGGCATTGAAGACAACAAACCAGATGCGATAAAAGCACTTGAGATTGCAGCGAAAGACAAAGATATCGTCATTCGCGTTATCCCAACCAAATACCCTTCTGGTGGTGAGAAGCAACTTATCAAGATCCTCACCAACAAAGAGGTTCCAGCTGGCGGCATTCCTGCAGACATTGGTGTTTTGGTTCAGAATGTCGGCTCTCTCTATTCGATAAAGAGAGCGGTAATTGACGGTGAACCTGTGGTTAACCGTGTGGTGACTTTAACCGGTAAAACCTTTAAGCAACCTCGTAACGTTTGGGCACTATTAGGTACACCAGTACACGAGTTACTAGAGGAATTTGGCTACAAAGCGGATAAAAAACTGCCACGTTTGATTTTGGGCGGCCCGATGATGGGCTTTACCTTGCCGCATGCCAATGTGCCAATCACTAAAACGTCGAACTGTATTTTAGCGCCAACGCGTCGTGAGATTTCACCAAGCACTTACGAGATGGAATGTATTCGTTGCAGCGCATGTGCCGAAGCCTGCCCCGCATCACTTCTTCCTCAACAACTGCAATGGCATGCAAAAGCCAACGAGTTAGATAAGTGTGAAGAGCTAAATATTAAAGACTGTATTGAATGTGGTGCATGTGCATTTGTCTGCCCAAGCGAAATCCCTCTTGTTCAGTACTATCGCCAAGCAAAAGCTGAAATCAAAACTCGAAAAGATGAAGCCGCTGCTGCAGAACGCGCCAAGATTCGTTTTGAAGAGAAGAACGCTCGTATGGAGCGTGATAAAGCCGAACGTGAAAACCGCTTTAAAAAAGCCGCAGATAACCGCCGTAAAGATATGAAAACATCCGGCGGTGATGATGCTATTGCTGCTGCGATTGCTCGTGTTAAAGCACAAAAAGCCGCTGCGGATCAGGCTCCGAATGAAGAACCAGCAGTGAAACCTGCGGTTGCTGCCGCTATTGCGAAGGCAAAAGCGAAACAAGCTGCAGCTCAAAAAGCGGAAGGCGCTGAACCAGACAACTCTGAAATGTCTAAACTGCGTGAAGAGCGCAAGCGTCAAGCGAGAGAGCGCAAGGCACAACAAGCAGCAGCCGATACTCCTGCAGAAAGCTCAGGCGATACGAAGAAAGACGCCGTTGCTGCTGCGATTGCTCGCGCTAAAGCGAAGAAAGCTCAACAAGCTGAATCAGCTTCTGAGGCTCCGGCAGAAAGCTCTGGCGATGCTAAGAAAGATGCTGTCGCTGCGGCCATTGCTCGTGCTAAAGCCAAGAAAGCTCAACAAGCTGAATCTGCTGCTGAAGCTCCTGCTGAAAAATCCGGCGATGCCAAGAAAGATGCTGTTACTGCCGCTATCGCTCGTGCTAAAGCCAAGAAGGCTCAACAAGCAGAATCAGCTTCTGATGCTCCGACTGAAAGTACTGACGATGCCAAGAAAGATGCAGTTGCTGCGGCTATTGCTCGCGCTAAAGCGAAGAAAGCTCAACAAGCGGAATCAGCTGTTCAAACCGAAAGTGAAGCTCCGGCTGAAAGCTCTGGCGACCCTAAGAAAGCCGCTGTTGCTGCAGCCATCGCTCGCGCTAAAGCCAAGAAAGCTCAACAAGCTAAGCAAGACGAAACGGCAGAAACGCCTGAGCCAGTGATTGAAGTTGAAGCTGAAACTCAACAAGAGTCAGTCGATCCTAAGAAAGCTGCAGTTGCCGCCGCGATTGCTCGCGCTAAAGCAAGAAAGGCACAACAAGCGAAACAGGAAGAATCAGCAGAAACGCCTGAATCTGTGGTTGAACCTGCAGTTGAAGTAAAGGCTGAAACTCAATCAGAACCCGTCGATCCTAAAAAAGCAGCCGTTGCTGCCGCTATTGCTCGTGCTAAAGCAAGAAAAGCACAGCAAGAGCTAGATAAAAAGAATAATGAGGAGAAAGAGTAGTGGCCTTCTTTATCGCCAGCTCACCGCACGCACACAGTCGTAGAAGCACCCCAGATCTGATGAAATGGGTCGCTATTTGTGCATTGCCAGGTCTACTAGCTCAAACCTACTTCTTCGGATGGGGTACGCTCATCCAGTTAGTATTTGCTATCGCACTTGCGATTACCTTTGAAGCAGCAATCATGCTGCTAAGAAAGCGCCCGCCAGTGATGGCGCTACGTGATTACAGTGCTGTTGTCACCGCTTGGCTACTGAGTGTCGCGATTCCCCCACACTCTCCGTGGTGGATCCTCGTCATTGGTATGTTCTTCGCTATTATTATCGCGAAACACTTATACGGCGGCCTAGGGCAGAACCCATTTAACCCTGCGATGGTCGCTTACGTTGTTTTGCTGATTTCATTCCCAGTTCAAATGACCAGTTGGAATGCTCCCGCGAGCCTGACAGCAGAAGCAACAAGCTTTATTGACTCATTCTTGATGATCTTTACTGGCTTCAATAATGAAGGATTATCTCTACAACAAGCTCGTTTAGGGATTGATGGCACCACAATGGCGACGCCACTCGATGCCTTCAAAACCGCATTAACGGCAGGCAACACCGCTTCTGAAGCTCTGTCTCAACCTCAATTTAGCTGGTTAGCTGGCGTGGGTTGGGAGTGGGTAAACCTTGCTTACCTTATTGGTGGCTTGGTGCTTATCAAGCAACGCGTGATTCAATGGCATATCCCAATCGCGTTTCTGGGCAGCTTGACCCTATTTAGCTTAGTGTTCTTGATGTTCACTCCTGGCGAAACCGCATCACCGACCATTCATCTATTGTCTGGTGCGACTATGCTAGGCGCATTTTTCATTGCGACCGACCCAGTTTCAGCATCCACGACAGTCAAAGGTCGCTTGGTGTTTGGTGCTCTGATCGGCGGTTTGGTATTTATCATCCGCAGTTGGGGTGGTTTCCCTGATGGCGTGGCGTTTGCTGTATTGTTAGCCAACATGTGTGTTCCACTGATTGACTACTACACCAAACCTCGTACATACGGCCACTAAGGGAGCGGATATCATGCTAAATGCAATTAAGAAAAACGGCCTTGTACTCGCGATCTTTGCGTGTGCTTCGACGGGTTTGGTCGCGGTAACTCACTACCTGACCAAAGATCAGATCAAACAACAAGAACAGGCTCAGTTACTGTCTGTTCTTAACCAAGTGATCCCACACGATCAGCACGACAACGAGCTGTTTTCGTCTTGTACTTTGGTTCAAGCAGAAGAGCTTGGTACTGAGCAAGCGATGCCGGCTTACATTGCTAAGCTTAATGGTGAGCCTAGCGCGATTGCGATCGAAGCGATTGCACCAGACGGCTACAATGGCGCGATTAAAGTCATTGTTGGAATGAAAACTGACGGTACTATTTTAGGTACTCGCGTGCTTTCTCACCAAGAGACTCCGGGCTTGGGTGATAAGATTGATCTGCGTGTGAGTGATTGGATTCTTTCGTTTGCAGGTAAGCAAGTGACGGATTCTAATCTAGACCGTTGGAAGGTTCGTAAAGACGGTGGTGATTTTGACCAGTTTACTGGCGCTACTATCACGCCAAGAGCAGTCGTGAAGTCAGTCAAACAAGCGGTCCAGTACGTTAACCAAAACAGCCAAGCATTGCTTGCTCAACCTCTAAATTGTGGTGGTGAATAATGAGTGACCATAAAACATTGATCAAAAATGGCATGTGGGCCAATAACCCTGCCCTAGTGCAACTTCTTGGGTTATGTCCGCTGCTGGCTGTATCGTCAACAGTCACTAACGCACTTGGGCTAGGCATTGCTACCTTGCTTGTACTGGTCGGCTCAAACGTTTCTGTTTCTTTGGTTCGTAATCATGTGCCAAAAGAAGTACGTATCCCAGTATTCGTAATGATCATTGCCTCGCTAGTAACCTGTGTTCAATTGCTGATGAACGCTTACGCCTATGGGCTTTATCTCTCTTTGGGTATCTTCATCCCGCTGATCGTAACCAACTGCATCATCATTGGTCGTGCGGAAGCCTTCGCTTCAAAAAATGAAGTGCTACCAGCGGCTCAAGATGGTTTCTGGATGGGTCTAGGCATGACATCAGTATTGGTCGTGTTAGGTGCGATGCGTGAAATTATTGGTAACGGGACCCTATTTGATGGCGCAGACCTGCTGCTTGGTGACTGGGCTTCGGTGTTACGAATCCAGATATTCCAATTTGATAACAGCTTCTTGTTAGCCCTGCTTCCACCGGGTGCCTTCATTGGTGTTGGTTTCTTAATTGCTTTGAAAAATATCATCGATAACCAAGCAAAATCTAGACAACCAAAACAAGAAAAACCAGTCATTGAACGCGCTCGCGTTACCAATGCCTAATAAGTTAAATTAGCTTAAACCTCGCTGAGTTAGCTCCACCACTCAGCGGGGGAAATCAGATCTAAACAGTACATATAATAATGACGCTCATAAGAGCGCGTAACCGATGATAAAGCAGAAGCAATCCAAGCTTCATGCCCTAACTATTTGAAAGTAATGTCGCTATGAACAATGTAAAACGAGTAGAAATACTTGAGCGTTTAAGAGAAAACAATCCAAAGCCAGAGACTGAGCTTAACTGGAGCAGCCCATTCGAGCTGCTGATTGCCGTTCTATTGTCTGCACAAGCAACCGATGTCAGCGTGAACAAGGCGACGGATAAGCTGTACCCTTTAGCCAACACTCCGCAAGCAATTTTCGACCTAGGTGTTGATGGCTTAAAAGAGTATATCAAGACCATCGGCCTATTTAACTCAAAAGCAGAAAACACCATCAAAACGTGTCGTATGCTGCTTGACCTACATAATGGTGAAGTACCGGAAGATCGCGCTGCATTAGAAGCCCTTCCAGGTGTCGGTCGTAAAACAGCAAACGTAGTGTTAAATACCGCATTCGGTTGGCCAACCATTGCCGTTGATACTCACATCTATCGTGTATCAAACCGCACTAAGCTAGCGATGGGTAAAACCGTCGACGATGTCGAAGCAAAACTACTTAAAGTTATCCCAAAAGAATTCAAACTGGATGTCCACCATTGGCTCATTCTTCATGGACGTTACACCTGTGTCGCACGTAAACCACGCTGTGGCAGCTGTATCATTGAGGATTTGTGTGAGTTCAAGGAAAAAACAGACGTCTAAGCTCATAAGCTGTTAGCCCAAAGCTAAGAAGCTAAGAAGC
>NZ_JBFRVF010000041.1:35964-40447 GCF_041475025.1 Vibrio sp. 10N.222.49.C12
CTAAGAAGCTAAGAAGCTAAACCGTGCCGCACTTTTCTGGCGGCATAAAACAGAATTACAAAAAACGTAAACATAGTTAACGCTAGGAGCAAATCATGTCAAACGGTCGTATTTTACACACCATGCTACGAGTTGGTGATCTAGATAAATCTATCGAGTTCTACACCAACGTAATGGGCATGCAACTATTACGTAAGAACGAAAATAAAGAGTACGAATACACACTGGCTTTTGTTGGCTTTGGTGACGAATCTCAAGGTGCTGTTATTGAGTTAACTTACAATTGGGGCACAACTGAATACGACCTAGGCTCAGCTTTCGGTCACGTAGCGATCGGTGTTGATGATATCTACACTACGTGTGACGCGATTAAAGCCGCTGGCGGTAACGTGACTCGTGAAGCCGGCCCTGTAAAAGGCGGTTCTACTCACATTGCATTCGTAAAAGACCCTGACGGCTACATGATTGAGCTTATTCAGAACAAACAAGCAAGTGCAGGCCTCGAAGGTTAGTCACTAACCATTGCGATACTAGGCTTTGAAAGCAAGAGCTAAATTAATGCACAAGAGAAGCGAGCACTATGCTCGCTTCTTTTTTATCAATTCATTCATAATCAATATTCTTTACCCACTATTATTCACAATCTAATCGATGAAACTTTACATAATAATGATTATCATTTAAATTAAACCCATCTTGATTAGTGAGGTTATACAATGATTAGCGAATGGGAAAAACACACGTTACTTGCCGATACTGCATTGCAACTCGACGATCCTGTACGAAGCATTCTTCACTATCAGCAGGCGTTGAATTTAAGCGAAGAAATTACTGAGCGTACTGATATTCAGGCCGATGAACGCTTACTGATTTCGGTCATCTCTTGCCACAACCTTGCTCAGTTTTGGCGATGGGCGGGCGATACAGAATATGAACTTAAGTACCTTCAGCTTGCCTCTGAAAAGGTCCTGACACTGATTCCTCAGTGCCCTAATACGCAATGCTCTAGCTTTATAGATTCTATTGGTTGTTGTAAAAAAGCCCTTATCGATTTCATGAAACGTCATCCAAATCCTAAAATAGCCTCTATGGTTGAAAAAATCGATACTGCGACCAACTGTGAAATGATTGCTCGGTTCCGCTTGAATTAATGGTTGCCTCGAATAATTAGAGCCAAATCGACATGTTATCCAAACAAAAAATGCCCATCACGTAGATAGGCATTTTTATCTTTATCTAGACAAGCTATTCAGTTTAAACCTGTGTACGGCCTAAAGAGATCACAACGCGTCGGTTTTTATCTTTACCAATTGGCGAGTTGTTGTCAGCAATCGGGCGACGCTTACCATAGCCTTGCACTTGAATGCGATCTTCCGGCAAACCAAGTGATTTAAAGTACTCTCTCAAAGACTCAGCTCTTCGTTCTGACAGGTTTTGGCTAATACCTTTGCTGTCTGCCGAATCGGTGTAGGTCGCGACTAACACAAGGTCAATGTCTTGGTTATAGCGAACGTAATCGGCAATCTGGCTCAGCCTTTTGCGCGACGACTTGTTCAGCTGGTCGCTGTTGCGGTCGTAATGCAAAATAGTGAAAGAGATATCTTCAAAGCTGTAAGGCAGCAGGTTAGCAACACAGTCACTGAACACATTGTATTTTTCTTGGAACAACACCGACGACAACGACACTTCGATACGTTGATCTCGGCTCTGCCACTCTTGGTAGCTGAATGTCGGATAACGCCCTTTCTCCAACTCACTCAAGATGCCCCAAGCTGTTTGACCGCCGACATAGCCGTCAAATTGCTGGAAGAACTTAATGGTTGTCATACGATCAGCACTTTCACCCGGACGCCAAGGTGGCGGCATAGAGATCAAGCTTACATTGCGCGTCGCACCCATTGGACGGCGCATTTTAAGCTCAAAGTCCAAAATGATTTTTTTACTCGCGCGAGATGAGAACTCAGCATCACCAAAGTTTGGAATTGGGTGGACCAAGCGACATTCAAGTGGCGTGTTGGCTACCATCTCCCATGTCGACTGTTGAGGAGATGCTCCGTAACGCTTTTCTTGTGCCATGACCGATGACGACACAAGTAGCGAAAATAGCATTGAACCTGTTATGAGTTGTTTCTTCATAAAGTGGAGTATCTCTTAAGCAATTCGTTTAACAATGCAGCCAATTGCCGCATTTTTCTCTCACGTTTAAATATGCAATTATCAAGCCGCAATGGGTTAGGTAATTTAAGATTTATTGCCCTTCCCTAGTTTTTATCACTGCTATTATCTGCAATAATGCAGCCTTAATCACACTTATTTGGGCTAACATGACTGTAGAAAACGAAGCTCTGACCCTAAAAAAACGCTTTCGCGGCTATTTTCCAGTGGTCATCGACGTGGAAACCGCAGGGTTTAACGCTGAAACCGATGCATTATTAGAAATCTGTGCCATTACATTAAAAATGGATGAGAACGGAGATCTGCACCCTGCATCAACGCTTCATTTTCACATTGAGCCTTTTGAAGGCGCAAATATAGAGCAGGCAGCATTAGACTTTAACGGAATTAAAGACCCATTTAGCCCATTACGTGGTGCTGTGTCGGAACAAGAAGCCCTTAAAGAAATCTACAAGCTAGTGAGAAAAGAACAAAAAGCTTCAGATTGCAGTCGCGCAATCATGGTTGCTCACAACGCTACATTCGATTTGAACTTCGTTAATGCGGCAAGTGAGCGCTGTAAGCTTAAACGCGTCCCTTTCCATCCATTTGCTACTTTTGACACTGCAGCTCTTAGTGGTCTTGCCTACGGCCAAACCGTTTTGGCTAAAGCTTGCCGCACTGCAGGGATGGAATTTGACAACAAAGAAGCACACTCTGCTTTGTATGATACGCAAAAAACCACAGAGTTATTTTGCGGCATTGTAAACAAATGGAAAGCCCTTGGTGGTTGGCCTCTTGTTGACGAAGAATAAAAAATAGAGTCGGTAAACGTTCACTCGTATTGCCTTCATAAAAAACACAACATCCCGAGAATAATATGAATCCTGTTGTAATTTCAGTTTGCATCATGCTTGTTTTAGCTTTGATGCGCGTAAACGTAGTCGTTGCTCTGACGTTCAGTGCAATTATCGGTGGCGTAGCCTCTGGTATGAGCTTGAACGACGCAGTCGCGGCTTTCGAAAGTGGATTAGGCGGCGGTGCAACGATTGCACTTAGCTACGCTATGCTTGGTACATTCGCTGTTGCTATCTCACGTTCTGGTATCACAGATCTCCTTGCTCAAAGTGTTATCAAACGCATTCACGGCAAAGAGAACAGTGCGGCATCGACTGGTCTTAAATACGGCATACTTGCGTCGTTGATCTTAGTGACCATGTCTTCGCAAAACGTGATTCCAGTACATATCGCCTTCATCCCAATCTTAATCCCACCTCTACTAGGCGTATTCGCAAAAATGAACCTAGACCGCCGTCTAGTTGCGTGTGTACTTACTTTTGGTCTGATTACACCTTACATGGTGCTACCGATTGGTTTTGGTGGCATCTTCCTAAACAACATTCTGCTTAAAAACCTTCACGACAATGGTCTTGAAAACGTAGTAGCAAGCCAAGTGCCAATGGCGATGTTGTTACCCGCTGCGGGCATGATCTTCGGTCTTCTTACTGCAGTATTCTTTACTTACCGTAAACCTCGCCAATACAAAGAAACCTCTCACACTGTTGTTTCAACAGAAGTGAAAGAGATCAACAAGAAGCACATCCTAGTAGCAGCAGCTGGTATCGTAGCAGCGCTAACAGTTCAACTATCGACTGGCTCTATGATCATCGGTGCTCTAGCGGGTTTCATGGTATTTACCTTCGGTGGCGTTATTGCTTGGAAAGAGACACAAGATGTCTTCACCAAGGGCGTTCACATGATGGCAATGATCGGTTTCATCATGATTGCAGCAGCAGGTTTCGCGGCAGTTATGAAGCAAACAGGTGGCGTTGAATCTTTGGTTGAAGCACTTTCAACAAGCATCGGCGACAACAAGCCTCTAGCAGCACTACTTATGCTAATTGTTGGTCTATTGGTTACTATGGGCATTGGTTCTTCGTTCTCTACGATTCCAATCCTTGCAACTATCTACGTTCCACTAGCAGCAGCATTTGGCTTCTCGCCAATGGCAACAATCGCTCTAGTAGGTACAGCTGCTGCACTTGGTGATGCGGGCTCTCCGGCTTCTGACTCAACATTAGGTCCAACGTCTGGTCTAAATGCTGATGGTCAACACGAGCACGTATGGGAAACCGTAGTACCGACGTTCCTGCACTACAACATCCCACTGATCGTATTCGGTTGGATTGCAGCCATGGTTCTGTAGTAAAGAACCTAAGCTATTATTACAAAGACCGCCTCGTGCGGTCTTTTTTGTCTCTGAGATTCATTCTACTCTTCCTTCCGCTCACTCTCATTGAACTAGCGACACCAATCGAGTAGGAGGAGG
>NZ_JBFRVF010000042.1:0-81097 GCF_041475025.1 Vibrio sp. 10N.222.49.C12
GTGTTCATGGCACGCTTACCACCTTTTAAGAATGGCTCGCTCAATTTCAGCACTCAAAAAGGTATAAAAAAGGTATAAAAAAGGCCCTCAAAGGGCCTTATTGTTATTCTGTTATTGGTTTAAATAGTTTGAGCCAAGAGTTTAAAGTCTTCGACCTGCGACGTGCTGTACTTGCATTTAACGTCGGTACACAGTCTTGCAGGAATTCAAACGCACTATCATCAGGAATGTCTTTTAGCGTTTTTCCAGATGCCCAGTTAATCCATGTCCATCCACAATCACTGCTTTGGAATCTCATGGCTGCAGATTTTAACCTTTGATTTTCATCTAACTTGCCAAATTGCATACCTGCTGAAGTAGGTTGATTTGACCTGTCTAAATACCCCAGAGTGCGAGCTGCATGGAGATAATAAGCAACTTGTCTAGGTGTAATTCCTAGCGTGAACTCATTTACTTCTTGAAAATTAGACTTAGCGATCACTACATCAAACACACGCTTAAGATCATCAGCTTGAGGTACTCTCAGACTAGATAAGTATGTTAATTCACTTGTCTTTAGCTCTGTCAATATCCGCTCTGCAGAAGATTTGGATAACTGATGTGGAAAGCTTCCGTCTATAAGTGGTGTTAGTTTAAAGTCATACGAAGAATCAACTACCAAAGATAAAAACTCTTTAACCACATCAACATCAATTTTCATGCTTAATAGTGTAGTGTGAATATCTTCAGAACTAGTTAAAACACCAAAGAAATCGTCGATAACAGGCGATACTTTTTCATAATGGTTTGATTCTAATCGAACGATGAATGAGCCAGGTCGTGCATCAACAGGTACTAGCCTGTCAGATATATTTATCGTCCTTACGAATTCATCATATAAAGAAGACCAGCCCTCAAGAATTTTAGATATTGAATCTAATTTCACTATGCCGCGTCGGCTAGGCTTTGAAATGTGAATTTCATGATTAGTGATCGATGATACAACTTGTTGTTCTGGGACTAATTCACACTCGATTCTATAATCTATTGGTGGTAGTTCTTCTTCTGTTAACTCTTCTGCAGTTAAATGCGTTAACGTTTCTTCTTCACCGTCAAATGAGGTGAAAATTCTGAAAATAGAATTTTCTTCTGGGTATATGAATGCATCACGAAGTGAGCGAGAGGCACTCTCTAGCTTTTCAAGGCGACTATATGACATTGGTACATATAACCAAGTATCGCCGTCTTCGAGCTCATCAATCCAATAAACTAGGTAATAGACCCCTAGTGCATTTACTGCACTAAATAGTTTTGGACCATCATACTCTTCGTAGATTTTATGGAACTCTAATGTTCCTAATCTGCTGTCTTGTACTAGTGGGTACATTTCATTATTCTTCTATACACTCAAAGCGTTCGTGTGGAAGAGCGTCTTTTTTAAACCAAACTGTTACATGGCAAGGGCCACCAGTCTTTTTCATTACGCCATCATCATTACATAAATGACCGGAGGATAACGTTTTGTTTCTCAATGGTCTAAATAGCTTCTTTTTCTTTAACGCTTCTTCTGGTTCAGTGAAAAGTGAAGCCCCATAAAGCATTTCTCTATCACTAGGCTTTCTAGCAGCTCTCTTAGGGTTCTCTTCAATTGTAGATCTAAAATCCACTTTTTGAGGGGGATTATTGTCTACTAACCGATAAGCTTCACCATTAGCCTCACTAGCATCTTCTGGAGGCATATCTTCTGGGTAAAAGTCAGGATAATCGCACATATTAAATTGAACTTGTCACATAAAACATTGTTGCATAGTAAAGATCATTTACTTATTTATCAATGGGCTGACTCTCGAATGTGTGATAGACATCGATTCGCTAGAAATATCGCTTCCCCAAAAACAACGTTGGTTGGTTAATGCTGATACGCCAACAGCCCCAGAACCCATAAATGGATCGCAAACTAATTCACCTTCGGAGCTACTTTGTTTAATTAAAATATCCATCAATTCAACAGGCTTTTCCGTCGGATATCCACGATGTATACGAGGTACTTGTAATACATCTGGTGTACTTAAGTCGTTTAACTTTCTTTTGCCTTTTTCAAAGAACAAAATGAACTCATAGCGAGCACGATAATGGTAACCCATACCAATTTTCATCTTGTCCCATACAATCGGCTTCCAAAACTTAAAACCGACAGACTCAGCTATTGGTTTAACAATAAATGCAGTCTCTTGGTCACAAAAAAGATAGAAGTGAGAGTTTTTCTTTAGAACTCTGTATACCTCAGTAAATAGTTCTTCAAACCTGTCATTTGGAAAGATCTCGAACCACTGATTACTTGAAGCTTTACTATTTTTAAGCCTTGTTGTCGTACCGACTTTTCGATGCTTCTCTAATGACTCATACGGTGGGTCAGTAATAAGTAAATCAACCGATGAGTCGTCAATAGTTTTCAGCCACTCAACGGCATCTAGTTCATACAAACTACACTGCAATTTTTTAGTACTATTATTCAACAACTTAAATTTACCCATATTGATAATGTCATATGATTCAAAAAACGATGCATTCTATACGAAATTGATTGCAAAATCAGGTTTATATTTTAGTAGTGGCTAACAGTCAAGTCTGTGTTGACTTAAAGAAGTCTACCGAAGCTGATAGACGGTCGAATTTACCCCCGTGATACAAAACGGGGGTGAGGGCAATCAATTTCATTTTTTAACTGTTGATAAATATTCTCAGAGTCATAATTCCAAGAAGCTTTAAAGCGGATTAGTTTGTGCTGTCCATCAAGAGCTTCATTAACGTATTTGTCACGCTTTTGTCGGTCAGCTCGTTGATGAGAGCGATCATCTAGCTCAATTACACATATAACTTTTGTACTGCTATCAGTTACAACGAAGTCCATGCGCTTTGCCCAAGTTCTTGAGTTGTTTTTCCGTTCTACTGGTTGAATTAATGCCATTAATGAAGTTTGGCAATGAATCATGTAGTCATCAGGTAAGGCTTCTCGAAGGGCAATATAAAAATTACGTTCATTTTTTGAAGTCAGATACTCCGAACGCTTATGCTCAACTTTGTTCGAAAGCGTATCGGCTTTATTTTTTACAATCGACAGCTTTTTTTCACTTGTGCAAGGTGTCGAAGTGTTTTCTGAACGCGGTGGCTGAGGTCGTCGAATTGGTTCAATCTTAGGTTCTAACCTAGGTGTGGTGTTGGTCTTGTTGGTCCATGGATCTTGTTTAGGAGTATCTTCTGTAAGCTTATAGACGACATAGCCGATTGCTAGTAGTCCAATCAATAATGTAAACACAATTCCTCTCCTTAAGGTGATCAACAAGTAGGATACTGGTTTCACTTCCAAGGGTATAAAGGTTTTGTATCATAGTGTTACCGAAAGCCAATTATTCGATATACGTTATTGGAAATAGCTAACGCGCTACGCTTATTTGCTCTTTTTTGGTCTACAAGCAAGCTTATAGCACCAAAAAACGAGCTGGATTAAAGAATCGTAGTTTTAATAACGACTTTGAGTTCTTTCTTTATTTGGTTTGTGCCCTCAGAACGGAACAAAGCACCGAATAGGGGAAGGTCCATAAGGACAGGAACGCCAGAAACGGACTTTCTTTCCTCACTCGATATCAAACCACCTAAAGCAATTGTTTGCCTATCTTGAACCTTTACAACGGTTTGCAGTGTTCGTTTGTTAGTGATGATATCGGATGCAATGGCAGACTTACTCACAGAGCTAGATTCTTGATTGATGATGAGTACGACATCATCACCAACCACATGAGGCGTCACCTCAAGTGATACGCCAACATCCTTGCGTTCAATACGCTGAATACTGTTACCACCGTCCGTAACTTCACTAGACGTAAGGAAAGGGACGTTTTGACCTACAGTGATATAGCCTTTCTCTCTATCCATAATCAGCATGTTAGGTCGTGATAATAGTTCCGTGTCTTCACTGGATTGAACCGCTTTTACCAGAGCGGAGAAATCACCGCTATCATAGAAAAATAAGTTATCGACTGTCTTATCAATGGTTGTTGGTTGAGTGATAAACCCTGCTTTATCTAGCGCTACTTCAAGGTTAACACCAAGCTCTTTGCTATCTCCTAACTCAGTTTCGGTAATGATAGCCTCAATGAAAACTTGCTTTTGTGGTCGGTCTATTCCTGCTATCAAGGTGTTGATTTTAGTGATTTGGTCAGGCGTACCCGTAACGATAATAGAGTTAGTTGTAGGGAGAATTTGAACATCGTAATTAGAGTTAGATTGCTTCTGTGTTGTTTGCGTTTGTGTTGCTCTCAGCATCGAATTAACAAGCTCAGTAACCTTTGTATTTCTGACATTTTCGAAACGGTAGAGCTTAACGATTGGCGGTTCTGTAGGGAGGAAGTTATCAGCATCAACAGAGACGGTATACACACCGTTTGAATAACCGAGTTCGTAGCCATGAGAGCGCAGAACGGAATCAAAAAAAGACGCGTATTCAGATTGTTTAAGCTCAGGGGCGGTAAAACTCACTTTCCCCGTGACACCTTGACCAAGAACCACAGTTTGCCCCGTATAGGTAGCAAACCATGATACAAACTCAGCGATTGGAGTATCACGAGACTCAAAAACAGCAGGAGCAGATGCGCGAACCGGAAGTGATAAGCAAAAGGTGATTAAAAGGATTACACGAAGCATTAGCAATGTACCTCATAAGAAGTTGTACCACTGGATACAGACACGCGGCAGCTAGAGAAAACAGTTACATCAAACCCCATGGAACGGAGTTCAACACTCGTTATACGATTACCCGACTTATCTAACTCGAAAGACGGCAATTGATTAGGTGGATTCCAAGCGCTGACAATTCGATATCCGTTTAATAGGTCTTTTAATTGGTCAGCGTCTGCTTTTGTTTCAACGACTGATACGGTTGTTTCTGGCGTTTCTGGCATCAGTAACATAGAAATGCCAAGCGTCAGCAAGGCACCAAGAGTAAAGCAGAGAAAGCGTGAATATTTACGAGCGTGAATTTTAGTAAGTCTCATAATATTCCTTAAATTGTAAGGGACAGCATAACGGCCGTGAGTGTAGTAGGGAGGCAGAACGCTATAAACACCGTCCTCATAGTTAGAGCGAAACATTTGTTTGGTGTCATAAGCCGTGTATAGGTCTTTACCAAAAAATACCCACTTGTCGACCGTGAGTGAGTTTTGATTATCGCCATACTTAACGATACCAATATGGAGCTTTGGAAAAGGTAAGCGACCTTGACCAAGCGTTAAGAACCATATGAGCGTAGATAAAATTGGAACCTGCATTCTGTCTAAACGACGACAAAAAACGGTGTGCTCAGCTAAAGCAAGACGCGCTTGTTTATCAACGATAGAGATATCTTGAACGATGAAAATCACATCCCAACCAAGCTTTCGAATATGCAAAAGGTGATCAATTAACTTTTGTCGGTTCTTATCGTTCCACGTTCTGGAGTTAAACCAGGTGCCGCATTCATCAAGAACAATTAGCCCGTCCCTTGTGACATCGTAACTTTTATTCGCAGAGCCAAGCGCGGTCAAGTCCTCAACGACTGGCTTATCAGGGATACGATACAAGCGCGTGTTTTTCTTCTTGGCACCTAGCATTTCTTTTAGGTTAATATCTAGGTTGGTTGCCACTGGAACACCGCGCATGAACGCCTCTCGAATCTTACCGACAGCCGTTAGAGTTTTACCGGAACCGAGCTTACCCGTAACAAAATAAACGCTAGCCATTATGGTGCAATCCTTGTAACCGCGTACACTTGCCACTCCCACGCCCAACGCATAACACGAGCGCTTAAAATGGTACTGACACAAGGAACGGCCACGTCAGGAACAAAGAAACCCCAAGCTTGGGATAAAAACGGAGGCACCAGAAAATGTAAACCCGTTAACATGGCATAAATAGCATAACTGGTCGCCGTAGCCATACCTATAATCATTGTGACAATGGTCAGGTTAATAGCCATTTGCTTAGTAAATTTGAGAAAGAAAAACTCAAACACTTTAGTCGCAAGACCACCAAGAAAAGCAGCAAGGGCAGGTAATGACATAGCGCCACTGATGCCAGATAAAATAGGAAGTAAAGCAATAGCCATTTAACCGTACCTTTTAGAAGATGAATAAGGGCCACGTGGTGTAATACCGTCAAATAAAATATCTGTAAGCGTCATGAGCGTATACATGCCAAATAGAAACGAAAGGATGAGCTTAATTTTTTCACTGACCTCACAGCCAATAGAATAGCTTTTTCCGTTGGCCTCAAGCGTCAACGGTGAACATGCCTCATTGAAACCAAGCGCATTCAAAAGAACGTCAGTTGAATTATTCATAATTGACTCATTTTCATAGTTCAACGGGTTATCAATAACTGACTGCAAGGTCGACTCAATGAGGCTATGACCACCGGAAACAATACCGTCTACTTGATTGTCCATTTGGCCGAAAGTTTCGCGAATGTAGCCTTCACCAAGACCATGGGGATTTTGACACCATTTATTACTCTCTGAAGGCTCACAATCATCTGTGAGTTTCTCTGATAACTCACCTAAAGCACCCGTTAATGCGTCCGTTTGGTCACCTAGCGCACCCGTTAAGGCGCCCGTTTGAGAGCCTAATGCATTAGTAATATTGGAAGCACCCGCAGTAATCGCCCCTGTTTGTTGTAAGGCTAAATCCTTATTAGCTTGGTATATCTCGTAATCTTGGTTCATTTGTTCAACAACAGACTCACCTATAGCGGTGTTAGTTGCATTGAGCTTTGATAGGGCATTATTGGTGTCAGTGAAGCCGTTGTTTAGGTCAGTGCTAAGCGCCTTGAAACCCTCATTAGAATCTCTATTTGCGTTCTGGACAGCCTTTAAAACAGCCTCGTCAGTAGTGTCGGTTGGGGTTACATCATCAGGCTCAGGCTTATCAAAAGTAGGGCCGTCAGGGTTAGCCGTTGGACCCGAACCCGGATTAAATCCACCACTAGGTGGTGTAATATCATCGGTAGGGTCTAAATCATCCATGCATGCAGGCCAATTGGGAAAGCCAATAGCACACTGGTCTGATTGGGTGCAGCGAGTCTCTAAAGACTCAAGAAAATCAGAGCACTCGTAAGAAAAAATACCACCCTCAGCCGCACAGGATTGCTCAGCAGAAAACAAAGTCTCGTTAGTTGAATCACGCTCGCAGAAAGGAAGAGTAACGCATTCCTTTGTATCAGGGTCTAATTCTGAAGGAGGCTCACAAGTAGGAACCTCTTCACAAACGCCTGTTGAAGCGTTTAAAAGAGTACCTGAAGGGCAATGTTCTACAGCAGTAAAAGATAAAGATTTATATGAGGATGATTTTAAATTAGTACATGACCTATCATACTTATAAAATCTATACCTAACATTAATATAAGAACCTGAGCGACCAGTTTGACCAGTATAACTAATTCCACTAATACCATCAGTGCCAAGTAAACAGCCCTGACTTGAAAGATAAGAACCCAATTTGGACTCTTCAATTGTAAGGCCAGAATTAATACCAGTAGTGCTAGTGTTTATCGTTACTAGCCCCGCGAACGCATTAAAAGAAACACCCATCATCAAAAGAAAAAGAGAGATACTTGCTTTAATGCTCATGAGTCGTTACCAAATAAGAGGGAGTTTAAAGGGAAGTAGGGCGCCTTGACCGCCCGACCAATACAACTATTAAGTTGCTTTGTTTGCCGCTTTCTTGAATAGCTTGATACCAACAAAACCGACAACAATGATTGGTACAATTGTCCAAGCCATTGCAAGGTAATCAGTAGCAGCAGTGGTCATAGCATCAGCGGCAGCTTGCGCTTCAGAAGAAAGTGCCGCGTTAGCAGAGCCAACCATTAGAGAAGAGCCAGCAACAACAGCGATTTTTGAAGCGTGACGCTTAACGACGTTCATGTATTTCATAGGAATATTCCTTTTTTTTAGAGTGATTAAATAAAATTAACTAGATACTTCAGCCGCTTTTTTGAAAGTTAAAAAAGTGGCTCCGCACACGTACCCAAAGACGGAAGAAGTCAGGAGGGCACCAATAACAAATTCGATTGTTGGCATTAGCGTTGCCCTCCGTACATGCAACCAAGAAGAAAGCAGACCATAAGACCAACACAAAATTGCATGATGTAGGTTGTTTCATGAAGTGCATAAAGCGCGTCAAACTGGTCAGCAGTCATAGTGGTTAACCTTTAGTTTTCGGTAAGTCGAACAGGTGGAAGCCGTTTAACGCAACGTGCTTGCCTTCATCATTACCAAAGCTAAATTCTTTGTATTCAACGTTGAACTGCATACGTTGACCAACGCAAGATTTCAAAATCTCACCTGCTTTCCCACCGTTCCAAAGTTCAGAAGAGATCTTAACTTCGATAGTGTTAGTTGGATTAGTGGTGATTAGTTTCAACTTACCGACAGTCAAAGCCTCACCCGTACCACGGGCAGGTTTGGTTTCTTGAATGATATCGGTATCGTCTAAAATTAAGCCTTCGAGTTTCATATTGTGTTTCCTTTCTTGACGTAAAATTTTGAGTTAAAAGAGAAAAAGACAGTTATTGACACAAGTCCAAGGAACCTAATGGAGCATGTCCGGCGGGGCTGCGCCCACCGAACACGCCCCATGAGGTTCTAAAGAGCCAGAGAGAACAAGCGCCTCAATTTCTTCCATACGAGCCATATGCTTCTCGTATTCTTCATACTGACTATCGAGCATGTATTCGTATTCTTTCTCGCGCTCCAAAGCATCAAACCAGTCCACAGTGCCAGACATAATTTTCTGTTGTGAAGCGATGAATTTGTCTTTGTTTTCAACTTTCCAAGACTTGAAGCGAGTAACGACAAGAACGTCACGGAACATCAAGCCAGAGATACGAGCTTGAGCCGCGTCACCATAGCGAGTGGTAGAGTACTCTCCACCGGATTCGATTAGCTTCTCGATAGTGTTAGTCACTTCATAAGCGGCCTTGATGGTTTGGTCTTTGCGCTTGACGAACACACCGCCCATTGCATAACAGAACGCTTCCCAATCACCGGCATCCGCAGCCCTGCGAACGTTTTCAAGTGTTAGATGTTCTTCGTTGTTTAAGTCTGAAAACATGGCGTCTTCCTCGTTAAGTTCTTCGCGTAAGCGTCTAAGCTCACGCCAAACAGTGACAGAAGCACCGCCTATAAATTGAAATTGTCTAATACGATTCACACGCGCCCAAGTGACCACGCGCTCAGCAGCTGCAATGCCATCTAGATTAGAACTGCGGTCTTTGTCGATATGCTTACCGTCAACGTTTTTACTCACGTACTTAGCCACGTAACCAACAGCCGAACCTTTACTAAAATCAATTAGCTCAGATTTGAAACGGTACTTTTTAGCGCCTGATTCATTAGGCGTATCAGCAAGGGCTAGACGGTTAAATTCTGATGTAACAAAAGCGCGGTGTTCTTTTTCCATAAACAGCAGCATATGGTGATGAGCTGTGCCGTCTTGATGAGGCTCAACAATGCGCATGCCATAGATTTTGATATCGTTCTTATCAAGAATCTTACGAAGCGAAGACCAAACACCAATCAAGTGATCATGTGATTGTTTCGCGTCCGGCCGTCCTGCTTTCTCCCAATTGGGATTAGTCACACCACCAGAAACAGCGTGAAATCTTGACGGAGTAGTCACGGTATAAAACACCGCGTCATGGCCTGATTTTTTAGCGATATTTTCGAAGCCATTAAGACGGGCAAACATCTCATTGCGTCTTAATTCTGGATTAGACACTGATTTAGCCGATAGCTCAGAAAGAGTAAAAAAGGTTTGAGGGTCGTTCTCATCAAAGGCCACCGTTTTATCCAGTGCAATCTCATTTGATTTCATACGGTCACGGTGTCTGCGAACTGAAAAATCAGAGCAGTAAATTTGCTTATGACGTTCAACAAGTGCCAAGTCTCTCGCCA
The DNA here is from genome assembly GCF_041475025.1 of Vibrio sp. 10N.222.49.C12. Taxonomy (NCBI): domain Bacteria; kingdom Pseudomonadati; phylum Pseudomonadota; class Gammaproteobacteria; order Vibrionales; family Vibrionaceae; genus Vibrio; species Vibrio sp. 10N.222.49.C12. Next base: position 9,965 of record NZ_JBFRVF010000042.1, read on the forward strand.
CCTGTTCAACTTCATAAGCACACTTTCTACGTAACTGGCGAACAAGCCAGTTGTTATCAATCGCACGAGCAACAAGAGAATGTAACTCGTTATTAGATTGAGCTTTTTTAATCGCATCCTCACGAAAGCCAAGGCCAAGGGAATCTAGAAGTTCAACGCAAGTTTCGAATTGTGTTTCAACATCAGGAAGACTCGAAACGATACGCCCGAACTGCTTAGATTTGTTCTCAGCTAACTGGCGAATATCATCGTCTGACATTGCCGCGCTGTAACCGTTCTTAGTTAGTCGGTCATGCGCTCGATGTAACATACGTGATGATTCAATCTCACCGCGAAGCTTGCAAACGTCCGTATAAGCGCGAAGCATATGGCGAGTAAAATCACCATTGCGCTTTAGGCCAGACGGTAAAGAGTTGCAAACAGTGCGAACTGGCGCGTCTAGGCCAGTAACATCATGCGAGTAAATTTGATGATTAAGCGCAGGAAGAACCGAAGCAGCTAGGGGATAAGCAGGGCGCGTATGGTCTTTGTATGAAGACAAGTAATCGAACTGGTTATCATGGATACGGTCAGCCGTTGCCCATGATTGAGCTTGAACGAAATCAATCATTTCAAAGCTTTTTGTTTTGAGGTCGAAAACGCGCTCGTAAGCCATGATTAAAGTTCCAAACCGTAGAACGTGCAGAACTGTTCAAGCTCTTGGTCGTTATCAAACTTAAAAGTGAAAGAGTCTTCAGAGTTATAAAGCGGATTCTTATAAGTCACAGTGTGGAAACGTTCTTCACCGATAGTGCGTTGACCAAACTCAAGTTCGCCAACAAGGAACTCAAAGCAGATTTCAAGTGGTGAGTTATGAAGAGACACAGACGCGTGTGTGAAATCTGGGTAGTTAGAGAAGCTAACGTGTTCAGATTTGAGCACAGAGCCGTATTGAATGGATTCAACTGTAAACATAACAACCACCTGACTGATTATTGAGAATTGGGATTGACTGTCTAAGCCGAGCCGTAAGCGTCAAGGGCGAACAGCCCAGACCTAGACAGTCAAAATACTTAAATAAGTAAATTTGGTTCGTTGATGAGGATTATAGGCACGAAAAGTTGTGCCTGTTAAGCACGGAAAATCATGCCTAATCAGCTAGAATGTAGCTAAAGGGAGAATGTCTTATGTATCAAAATGAACTGTTAGATGCCTACAAAAAGGCTCAAAACTATGTACAAGATAAGCAGATTGCACATGATTTGAATCTGCCTAGACAAAGGATTGGTGAAATGCGAAAAGGAACTCGCTATATATCTGATTCAGAAGCAGTTTTTCTTGCGGAAAGCGCAGGAATTGATCCAGAGATGGCATTGCTTGGTTGTCACGTTGACCGCAACGAAAATCCAGAAATTAAACAGCTATGGGAACACATAGCAAAAAAGTGCAACGGGCTAGGATTAAAAGCGATTTCAATGACTTGCGCGGGATTAGCGTTGATGGCAGCCACCCCAAATAAAGCACTAGCCAACTGCGTATTATGTATATTATGTTAAATGGTGTTTGGTATTTATAAGGCAGGTATCTTTGTGCGATGCCCTGCCTCTTGTTTATCTACCAAATCGACGTTCTATTTAACAGTAAGGCTATTTACCATAAAATACCTAATAAACATATTTCCTAATCTTCGATTAAGAATACGTTTATTAGACTTCAAGCATTAATCGATCAATTGCTTCTGTGATCTCTTTAGTTCTTACTGGCTTGGTCACGAAATCATTCATGCCGACATCTAAGCACGAACATTTGTCTTCTACTGATGTGTGTGCTGTTAGCGCAACGATTGGTGTTTTGATGTTTGCGTCTCTCATGTATTTGGTTGTGGTTAATCCATCCATGACCGGCATCGACACATCCATTAAGATAATGTCTATTGATTCGTTGCCTCTTTCAATAAAGCCAATCGCTTCTTCACCATTACTTGCGATGAAAACCTCGTGGCCTTGTCTTGTAAGGATTAACTTTATCACCATTTGATTCGTTGGATTGTCTTCGACAACTAACACTGAATAACGGCTTCTTAACTCTCGTGAAGATTCGTCTTCTTTGTTAGCCAGATTATTCGTAACTCTAGTAAGCACTGGCAACTGTACTTCGAATTTGGAGCCTTTTCCAGGCTCACTCTTTACCGATATGCGCCCGCGCATCAGTTCAACCAGTCTTTTAGTGATGGCCAAGCCTAAACCTGTGCCACCAAATCTACGTGTGATTGTGCTATCAGCTTGCACAAATGGACTGAACAGCGACGAAAGTTGTTGCGAGCTAATGCCAATCCCTGTGTCTTCCACCGTTATATAGAAAGAGCTCTGCTGGTACTTTATAGAAACATGGACATGCCCACGCTCAGTGAACTTAATCGCGTTACCGATCAAATTAAATAGGATCTGTGCCAAGCGACTTGGGTCGATGTAATGAAGTTCACCTTCAGGGATATCGCTAGTTACTGTTAGCGGCAAACCTTTATCGTCTGCTGTCTTCTTTTGTTCAGATAATACAAAAGTTACAGTGTCTCTTACGTTGCTCCATTGAGGAGCCAACGAGAAACACCCAGATTCAATCTTAGAAAAATCCAATACGTCACTGATAATTGCCAACAATAGCTCAGATGATGTGCTCATATTAAGCAGTATAGACTGTTGTTCTTCGTTCAATGATGTGGATTTTAGGGCGTCTATTAGGCCAATTATGGCATTTAGCGGTGTTCTTAATTCATGACTCATCATCGCGAGGAATTCAGACTTGGCCTTGTTGGCTCTTTCCGCGTCTTTTCTTGCTGTGACAAGCTCTGCTGTGCGCTCTCGAACGGTTGCTTCAAGCTTTTCTTTGTTCTCAATATCGAAAACAGCACGCTCTATCAACGGTCGGAAACGGTTTAGTGTGGCCTTGGTTTCAATACTAAAGTGCTTGGTATTTGAGTGGATAAAGATGATGACAGATTGTGTTAGCCCGCTGTCTATACCAGTAATCAGAACGGAGTTGATTTGGTCGAGAACAATGGGGTGCAGGGAGTTAAATTCCCCAAGAGACTTGGGTTCGAAAAGGATGGCGCATTCACCATTGATGACTCGCGATAGCTTACCACAATCGCTCCAATTCATCTGTTCGAAGACTTTGTTATTGCTTAGCAGGGTTTTGAAACTGCCTTCGTTCCCTACCCTTGATACCACGATAAAGTCATCAAACTTAATGTATTTTTTGAGCACGAACTCAAGACTGGAGAATATCTCAGATATGTTACTTGCCTTACTGATCGCAGAGATGGTTGATAAGATCACCCTGTTCTCTTCAGCCAGTTTTCGCTCACGGGCTTTTAGTTTTTGCAGTTCAATACGTGCTTCTTGCAGCGCTTCTTGACCTTCAGAACCCATTATTTTTTCAACCTATAAAACGTTGCAGACGATACCATTAAATTCCCGTGTGCATTCTCACCACCAGAGAGCCTGCCTTGCTCACCAAACGTGAATGGACATATGTACGGAAGCCCATTAAGTGCTTGATTTATTTGTTCGCAAACCTCATCCATATCTTGTTTAAGGTTCAACATTGGGCCTGCACAAAAGATATTGATCGCCCCTAGTTTCTCTTCAAGATCCATGTCGTTGTAGTATGAGGAGTGAATGATATTCGCGACGCGGCTAATCAACTGCTGCTTAGACCCTTGCATCAGGTAGATGGTGTCGCCTTCACTGATGTCTGTGAACAGCTCAATCCCATTACACTCCGTCTCTCTGATCGAATGAGACAATTTGAAATATGGGTAATCGTAAGAAGAGCCGACTTTCCTGCCTAATGGGTAGACTGACGACTTTTCGAATATGTAGCCATCATCACTGCCATCTAAGTGGAAATTAGTCCATTCGTTGTAAACGGTGACGGCTGGCCTGTGGTCTATCTCCAACAAAATTCGGTTTCTTACTTTGGTCACGGTGCCTGAATACCGCGTAGGCGTATGACCCGCGCTGAAAGAGGAATAGATGGACTGAGACGCAAACACTACCGTTAAAGACACACCATTTATAGACAGCGACTCTTCGGTGAAGATACTCCAATTTCCGGAAACCTGGTTGTCTGCAGCACTGCCACCAATAATTGGCACTTCAGTACCAAATTTCTTATCGATAGCCGCCATCACCTTTTCTTCGTTACCCGGTGTGGAATGCAGCAAGATAAGATCAGGAATTTCACCTTCTCGGTTGGCGTTCTTGAGTGCTTTGTCTATCGCGCTGAAGGTACTGCGGTTTATGGAGTCGCTGAAATGTTCGATTCCCGTACCATAGGCGTTGATCCCCGAGTCATAAATAATGAGGACGCCAATGACTGGACCAGAATGAAAACCAGTTTCGGTCATAATGCCGTGACAAGTAGTACAGCCATGTATGGGAGTGTTCGGGAGAGCATCTACGAAATATCTCTGCACAGCGAGTGTCGAATACTCTTCTGTGCAGTAGCAAATAAGACAAGCAATATCGTCAGGGTTTTCCACCCCGCTGAGCAACTCATCTACTGCGATTTTATCGTCTAGGGAGTAAGAGACTTTTGATAGAAATTTCATAGATTCTGGGTAACTTTATTAATGCTCTCTTTATAACACTTTAATGCATTGTGTTTCACTGATTTGGTACATGTTTCTATCAAAAGAACCGAGGTGTGCCCCAGTTTCTCTCTGTTACTCCTTAGAAAGGTTTACAGAAAACGTGCTCACCTGTTGTGGAAATGTAACCGTTATTGAGGAGGTCTTATCACTAGTTTGTAACAGCCAATTTGATGGTCCTTTTTCTTCCAGAATTCCGCTTTCATTATAGCTAATGATAAATTTGCCAGTTTTAGATGTTTCGATCGAATACCCTAGGTTATTGCTTGAAACTGAAACATTATGATTATCAATACCAAATTTACAAGGTTTTGAAACTATACAGTTTACTGTTTCGTTATTATCGTATGTTACTGTTCTCCAAGTAAATGCAGCTATTAAAATAACCAACATGACGATAATTTGAACAAGCCTGCCTTTTGTTAGCTTTTGTGCCGCCATTATAATCTTTACTCCTTGTTACAAAGTTCAAAGTTTTTAAATAAAAATACAATTCCAGACCAAGCGTAAGGTTACTACTCTGTCATTGATTTGTTAATTCAAGTATAGTGTCGCGTTGAAAATGCCACTTTTTTTTAAAATCAGCAAGTGGAAATAAAGCCCTGAATAGGCTGAATTTCCTTTTCTAATTTGGGTGGCATTACGACGTGAGTCGTGTTGGAAGTAAAGTGTAGTAAATAAGAAATTGGAAGCATGCAAATGAGCCAAGAAAAGCAGCTTGAACAAAACTACAACTATACGGTCGTCCGTCAATTTACCCTAGTTACAATTTTGTGGGGTATTGTCGGTATGGGCGTTGGTGTTTTGATTGCCGCTCAATTAGTTTGGCCACAGCTAAACTTTGATACGCCGTGGTTGACGTACAGTCGTTTACGTCCCCTGCATACTAATGCGGTTATTTTTGCGTTCGGTACAAGTGCGCTGTTTGCAACATCATATTATGTTGTACAACGTACCTGTCAGACGCGTCTCTTTGGTGGCCCTCTCGTAGCCTTTACCTTTTGGGGTTGGCAAGCGATTATCCTGTCCGCTGCAATTACTTTACCGTTAGGTTTAACCTCTGGTAAAGAATACGCAGAACTTGAATGGCCAATCGATATTGCTATTACTCTTGTGTGGGTAGCTTATGCGGTCGTGTTCTTCGGAACCATGATTAAACGTAAGACATCGCACATTTACGTAGCAAACTGGTTCTTCGGAGCCTTCATTATCACGGTTGCCGTGTTGCACATCGTTAACAGCCTAGCTGTTCCTGTCTCTGCGTTTAAATCGTACTCGATTTATTCCGGAGCGATCGATGCAATGGTGCAATGGTGGTACGGACACAATGCGGTAGGCTTCCTATTGACAGCTGGTTTCCTAGGCATGATGTACTACTTCGTTCCTAAACAAGCTGGTCGCCCTGTTTACTCTTACCGTTTGTCGATTGTTCACTTCTGGGCTCTCGTGTCTCTGTATATCTGGGCTGGTCCTCACCACCTACACTACACTGCACTTCCTGACTGGACTCAATCTCTAGGTATGGTTATGTCTTTGGTTCTGTTTGCTCCATCTTGGGGTGGCATGATCAACGGTATTATGACTCTATCTGGTGCGTGGCATAAGCTTCGCTACGACCCAATCCTACGTTTCCTAATCGTTTCTCTATCATTCTACGGCATGTCGACTTTCGAAGGCCCAATGATGGCAATCAAAACGGTTAACGCACTATCTCACTACACGGACTGGACTATCGGTCACGTTCACTCTGGTGCGTTAGGTTGGGTTGCAATGGTTTCTATCGGTTCGGTTTACCACTTAGTTCCTAAACTATTTGGTCAAGAGCGTATGTACTCTGTATCCCTAATCAATGTTCACTTCTGGTTAGCAACGATTGGTACGGTTTTCTACATTGTAGCAATGTGGATCTCTGGCGTGATGCAAGGTCTGATGTGGCGTGCAGTTAACTCTGACGGTACATTAACTTACAGCTTCGTTGAATCTGTAGAAGCGTCTTACCCGTTCTACTTTGTACGTTTCTTAGGTGGTTTCATCTTCCTATCTGGTATGTTCTTAATGGCATACAACACGTACAAAACTGTTTCTGCACCTAAAGATAGCCTTAAAGCTATCCCTCAACCGGCTTAAGGAGATTTAGAATGAGCTCAAATTCAAATAATCGCCATGAGTTGGTAGAGAAGAATGTTGGCCTACTAGCGATTCTTATCGTTATTGCTATCAGTTTTGGTGCTTTAGTAGAAATTACCCCACTTATTTTCCAAAAGCAGACTACTGAACCTGTAGAAAATCTACGTGTTTACTCTGCTCTGGAAATGGAAGGTCGTGATATCTACATTCGCGAAGGTTGTAACGTATGTCACAGCCAAATGATTCGTCCTTTCCGCTCTGAAACTGAACGTTACGGTCACTACTCTGTAGCTGGCGAAAGCGTTTGGGAACACCCATTCCTATGGGGTTCTAAGCGTACTGGTCCTGATTTAGCGCGTGTTGGTGATCGTTACTCTGATGAGTGGCACCGCGTTCACCTTATCGACCCTCGCGAACTTGTTCCTGAATCAAACATGCCTGGTTTCCCATGGCTTGCTGAGAATGTACTTGATGGCAAATTGACTAAACAGAAGCTTGAAATCTTCCGTAATCAATTTGGTGTTCCTTACACAGACGAACAAATTGCTAACGCTAAACAAGATGTTGAAGGAAAAACAGAGATGGATGCAATCATCGCTTACCTTCAATCGCTTGGCCACGCAATGAAATAAGGAATAATTATGGACATTATTACATTTCAAAGTGTTTGGACTGTTACTGTTTTTGCTTGTTTCATCGGCATCGTTTGGTGGGCTTTCGGTAAAAATCGTAAGTCGCGCTTCGACGAAGATGCAAACCTAGTGTTCGCTGATGAAGCACCTGCGAAAGATAAAAATCAAGGAGTGACGAAGTAATGAGTACATTCTGGAGTATTTGGGTAACAGTAATCACAATCGGTACATTGATTGGCTGTGCAGCCTTACTTCGTTGGTGTTCCAACGATAAAACAGGTGTAGAAGAAGGTCAGGATATGGGCCATGAATACGATGGTATTCGTGAGCTTAATAACCCGCTACCTAAATGGTGGACATACCTTTTCGTTAGCACAATTGTGTTTGCAGCTGTTTATCTAGCTCTATACCCAGGCCTTGGCAACTTTAAAGGTCTACTAGGTTGGACGAGTTCAAACCAAACAGTTCGTAGCGTAGAAGAGTCTCGCTCTGCAATCGCTGCTGCGCAAGCAAACAAACAGTTAGACGCATACGCGAAAGAACTTGATGATGCTGACACCTACTTTGGTGAAGCTTTCAGAAAGCTAGCTCACGACGAAAACGGTCTACGTTCTGTCCCTGACATTGCATCAGATGCCGATGCAATCAAAGTGGGCCAACGTTTGTTCCTACAAAACTGTTCTCAGTGTCACGGCTCTGATGCACGTGGTCAGAAAGGTTTCCCGAACCTAACTGATGACGCATGGCTATATGGTGGTGAACCACAAGCTATCGTTACTACCATCATGCATGGTCGTGTCGGTCAAATGCCAGGTTGGAAAGACGCTCTTGGCGAAGAAGGCGTAAAAGAAGTAGTTAGCTACACGCTTAGCCTTTCTGGTCGTAGCGTAAACGCACGTGAAGCAGAGGCTGGTAAAGCTCGCTTTGTAGTGTGTGCAGCGTGTCACGGTACTGATGGTAAGGGTAACCCTGCTGTTGGCGCCCCTGACCTGACTGACCGCGACTGGCTATTCGGCGATTCTCGCGCTGATGTGACGGAAACAGTCATGTACGGACGTTCTGGTGTAATGCCGGCTTGGAAGGACATCCTCGGTGAGGATAAGGTTCAGCTCGTCTCTGCCTACGTCTGGAGCCTCAGCAACTCAGATAAAGAGTAACATAATAATAACAGCCCCTTCTTAAGGGGCTGTCTTTCTTTTACAGTTATAACCTTAAGTGTTTGTAAAAATTAGTTTTATTTCATTGTATATATTGAGAATAATAATATGGAACAACCTTGGTATAAGCAGTTTTGGCCGTGGTTTTTGATCTTCCTAACCGTTGGCGTTTCTATGCTAACATTGGTTCGAGTCGCGATACTTACCAACCATTCAGTTAACGTTGTCACTGAAGATTACTATAAAAAAGGTAAAGGTATTAATGTCGACATTTCGAAAGTAAATGTTGCTAAAGAGCTTGGCTTATCAGCTTCAGTTAGCGAGAAAGGTAACTCAGTTATCATTACTCTCGACAAAGGCAAACTAGACCACTTCCCTGCTATTAGCGCAATGTTCGTGCACCGAACGCTGCCTGACCGTGATTTTACTCAGCTACTGACCGCTGATGCGAGAGGCAACTACACGTTGACTCTGGATCATGAAATGCAAGGTCCATGGTTTATCGAGCTTTCTCCGCATGATTCTGAATGGTTAGTGCAAGGTCGCATGAACTTCCCTATTGATACTCCTACTCAACTAACGAACTAAATCTTATGTGTGAATCCTGTTATCACTGCGGTGAAGATGTACCAGCGGAAACGGATTTTAAAGTAGAAATCTTAGGATCGGTGCGACCTATGTGTTGTCCGGGTTGCGAAACCGTAGCCCAGACAATCGTTGATAGCGGTCTGGTCTCTTACTACCAATATCGTACCGCTCCAGCTGAAAAAGCGGATCTCGTGCCAGAGCAACTTCTGGCACTCAGTCATTACGACAACGAAGATGTTCAATTGGAGTTCGTCCGTAACTCTGAAAACACCTCTGAAGTGACATTGTCACTAGAAGGTGTCTCTTGTGCTGCTTGTGCTTGGCTTATTGAAAAGCAAGTCTCTTCAAAGTTAGGGGTTGTTAGTATTCGTGTTAATACCACGACTAACCGCGCCCTGCTCAGTTGGGACAACACTCAGACGAAACTGAGCGAGCTGTTGTCTGCAATCCATACCTTAGGCTACAAAGCTGCACCTTTTGAGGCTGATCAACAAGAAGCCGCCTATCATCGATCGATGAAGAATTATCTCTATCGTCTTGGCATTGCTGGTTTAGCAACCATGCAGGTCATGATGCTGGCTGTTGCGCTTTATCTTGAAGTCTTTGGTAACCTTGAGCCCGAATTCAAAAGCTACTTCCGTTGGGTGAGCTTAATCTTTGCAACACCGGTTCTGCTCTACTCTGCATTGCCTTTCTATATCAACGCGTGGCGTAGCCTCAAAGGTCGAACATTGGGTATGGATGTACCTGTGTCGATCGCTCTTTTGTTTGCCTACGTTGCAAGTTTGGTCGCAACGGTGACAGAGAAAGGTGAAGTATTCTTCGAATCTATCTCGATGTTTACCTTCTTCCTACTGCTTGGTCGTTTCCTTGAAATGCGCGCTCGTCGTAAAGCCGCCGCTGCTAGTGGTAACCTGCTTAAGCTCGTTCCTGCTATGGCAACAACGTTAGATGGCGAACAAGTTCCAGTCAAAACCTTAAAAGTTGGCGACCAAATTCGCGTTCTACCGGGTGAGCACATTCCTGCCGATGGCAAAGTATTGTCTGGCAGAGTTCATATCGATGAATCGATGCTGACTGGCGAATCTATCCATGTGGTCAAAAACGAAGGCGATACCGTCTTTGCTGGTACATTGAATGGTGATGAATCATTTGAATTGGAAGTAATGACGTCAAAAGCGGATTCGGTTATTTCCAATATCGTTCGCCTGCAAGACGAAGCGCAATTGTCTAAACCCCGCATTGCAGAAATTGCTGATGTTGTGGCTCGATACTTTGTTGCGGTGATCTTAATCATCTCATTCGGTACTTGGTTTTACTGGCACCAAACACGACCAGAAGACGCTTTCTGGATCATGCTTTCGGTATTGGTAGCAACGTGTCCTTGTGCTCTGTCACTGGCAACACCGACGGCGATTACTTGTTCAACGTCTCGCATGGGTAACTTCGGTATTTTGCTGCGCAAAGGCCACGTATTCGAAACCTTGTGCAAAGTGAATCACTTGATCATCGATAAAACAGGTACATTGACTGAGGGTGATATTCGTATCAGCCAAGTTGAAACCTTCGCTGAACTTGATAAAGACACTTGTCTCAAAGTAGCGGCGAGCCTGGAACAACACGCTAACCACCCTATCGCTAAAGCGTTCAAGACTCATCTTTCTGATGAGATCGAAGTAGAGTCAGTTAATAACGTGATTGGTTCAGGTATCACTGGTGAGTGGAATGGCCAAGAAGTTGCGATTGGTAGTAGTGAATTCATTCTAGGTGAAGCTCAACCATCGGAAAGCAACGGCATTTACTTGTCGATGGCGGGTCGTCATATCGCTACATTTACTTATGAAGATCCAATCCGTAAAGAAAGCATCGAGTTTATTAAGCAATTTAAAGAAGCGGGCATCAAAACAACTCTGCTTACTGGCGATTCTTTGATTAACGCGAAGCCTGTTGCTGAAGAGATTGGTATTACTGATATTGTTGCTAACGCGAAACCTGAAGATAAACTTGCTTACCTGAACTCTCGAGATGCAAGTGACATTACCATGATGGTTGGCGATGGCATTAACGATGCCCCTATTCTTGCAGGTGCCCACCTTTCTGTCGCTATGGGCGGCGGTACAGACGTGGCGAAAGCTTCTGCGGATATGGTGTTACTGGGTGATAAGCTCGATAGATTACTTAAGTCGCGTACTTTGGCGTTAAAAACACGTAAGATAATTCGTGAAAACCTAGCTTGGTCATTAGGATATAACTTACTTATCCTTCCATTGGCTGTCGCGGGTTTGGTTGCTCCATACATTGCCGTTGTGGGCATGTCTGCCAGCTCTATTATTGTTGTGTCTAACTCGTTAAGGCTTTTAAAAGAGCAAGGTAAATAATGGAAAGTTTATACATCCTGATCCCCATTGCGATTGTACTGGTGTGCATCGCTGTTGGTATTTTTCTATGGGCGGTGAAGAGCGAACAGTTTGAAGACCTAGAACGTCAAGGTCACAATATACTGTTTGATGAAGACGAAAAGGCTCACAACCATTCTGATAGTAAACCTGTCAAGAATGAGAAAGCTAACAGCGAAAGCCAAACTAACGTAGACAAAAAGAACGATGACGCCTGATTGGATCGGAGCCTTTGTTGTTGGATTGATCGGCGCAGGCCATTGCATGGGAATGTGTGGTGGTATTGCGTCGCTTCTTTCGATTGGCAACAGTAAACCTTCCCCTGTTATTCCCCTACTTTATAACCTAGGGCGCTTGCTAAGTTATGCCGTGATTGGTGGTGTGATTGGCGGTGCAATCTCTTCGATAGGTCAGCTAAGCGATTTTAACGCTCTGCTAGGTTGGCTGCGATTATTTGCAGCTGGCTTTATGATCGTCTTAGGTTTGTATATCGGTAAATGGTGGTTCGGCTTGTTGTTCTTTGAAAAAGTCGGGCAGAAACTATGGCGCTATATCTCTCCTTTAGGTAAATCATTTCTACCCTTGAAGCACCCTAGCCATGCTTTGCCGTTTGGCTTTATTTGGGGTTGGCTACCATGTGGCTTAGTTTACTCAATGCTTACGTGGGCGGCCGTATCAGGAAGTTGGTACAACGGTGCCGGTATCATGCTTGCTTTCGGTTTAGGTACTCTTCCAGCAATGCTCACAGTAGGCATGGGCGCTAATTTCCTCAAAAAACTGCAACAAGCTGACTTATTTCGCCAATTAGGCGCAATTTTAATCCTCCTTTACGGTTTCTATACCGGATATATGGCATTGCAGCTCATTATTTATACCGTATAGGTAACCTTTAAATCCGGTTTTTTTACTACCCAACTGGATAAAGGAATGCTAAAATATTGACGTATATCAAATAGTGAAAGATTGTTATGATTTCTGAAAAGCCTGTGACGAAACGTGTTCAGTCTGGTGGCTGTGCGATCCATTGCCAGGATTGTAGTATTAGCCAGCTCTGTATTCCGTTTACTTTGAATGAATCTGAACTCGATCAACTTGATCAGATCATTGAGAGAAAAAAGCCTATTCAAAAAGGCCAAGAGTTATTTAAAGCCGGTGACGAGCTTAAATCTCTATATGCTATTCGCTCTGGAACGATCAAGAGCTACACGATTACCGAGCAAGGTGATGAGCAGATTACTGCATTCCACCTAGCGGGCGATCTTGTTGGCTTCGATGCGATTACTGGTGACCAACACCCTAGTTTCGCACAAGCGCTAGAAACTTCTATGGTATGTGAAATCCCATATGAGATTCTTGATGACCTATCAGGAAAAATGCCTAAATTGCGTCAGCAAATTATGCGCCTGATGAGTAACGAGATTAAAGGTGACCAAGAAATGATTCTGCTTCTTTCTAAGAAGAACGCGGAAGAGCGCCTTGCTGCATTCCTTTACAACCTTTCTACTCGCTTCTCTCAACGTGGCTTCAGCCCGCGTGAGTTCCGCCTAACGATGACTCGTGGTGATATTGGTAACTACCTTGGTTTGACTGTTGAAACAATCAGCCGTCTTCTAGGTCGTTTCCAAAAAGCAGACATCTTGAGCGTTAAAGGCAAATATATCACTATCGAAGATCACGATGCGTTGATGGAACTTGCTGGCGTTTCAAAAGAATAGTCTAGATATCAATGATGTAGTTCAATAATGAGCTACATCATGTTTCTCTCTTAAAACCTCTTATATTTCTCTTAATCTCTCCATAACTACGCTACATTATTTATATGTTCGGTCTGAAAAGTAGGCTTAGTTATGAGTATCTATAACAAAATTTTAGTTGTCGCAGACATTAATCACGATGAGCAACCTGCTCTAGTTCGTGCTATCCAACTTGCTAAGAAAAGCACCTCAACAAGCCACATCACTTTCTTTTTGTCGATATACGACTTCTCGTATGAAATGACATCTATGCTCTCTATCGATGAAAGAGACGCAATGCGCAAAGGCGTAATTCACCAACGCGAAATTTGGATGAATAAAGTCGCAGAACCTTACCTAGATGATTCTATTGAATTTAATGTACAAGTGGTTTGGCATAACCGCCCGTACGAAGCGATCATTGCTGAGGTTTACAGCGGCGAGCACGACATCTTAATCAAAGGCACGCGTAAGCACGATACCTTGGAATCTGTCATCTTCACTCCAACCGATTGGCACTTATTGAGAAAGTGCCCTAGCCCAGTGCTATTGGTTAAAAACGATTTCTGGCCAGATCACGCGAAGATTTTTGCTTCAGTTCATGTTGGTTCTGAAACAGAAGCTCATTTAGAGCTTAACGATACGATGGTCGACAGATTACTAGAGATCACCGGTCGTTTGGATGCTGAACCTTTCTTGGTGAATGCCTACCCAGTGACACCTGCGAATATCACCATTGAACTGCCAGAGTTTGACCCAACGTCTTATACTGACGCGGTTCGTGGTCATCACTTAACGGCAATGAAAGCATTGCGCCAGAAGCATGGTATGTGTGAAGAACAAACTGTGGTTGAGCAAGGCTTGCCTGAAGATGTTATTCCTCGCGTCGCTTCTGAAAATAACGCTGCGATGGTGATTCTGGGTACAACGGGTCGTACTGGCTTGTCTGCCGTATTTATTGGTAATACAGCGGAACATGTTATCGACAAGATTAACTGTGATGTGTTGGCTCTTAAACCGTCTGGTTACGTGAGCCCATTAGACCCTAACCTTTCGAAAGGTTAAGTCATAGAAAAGTTTAACTTATAAAAAAACGCCTCAAGCATTGCTTGAGGCGTTTTTGTTTATCTAGAGCAACGCCATTCCAAACACAGAATGGAAAACATCATCTTTATCCAATCTAATGGTTAAACATTCGTTACGTCGATGAACATTGACTCATCAATGTTAGATGATGAGATTTCAGCTTCTTCGAATTCGTATGCTTTGCGGTCTTCACTACGGTCCAGTGGAAGGTTCACGAAGTCAAACAGCTCGCGGTCAGCCAGTTGGCTTGGACTTACGTTCTGGATTGATTTGAAGATCTTCTCAACACGACCGGGCGTTTTCTTATCCCAATCAATTAGCATCGCTTTAATGTTCTGACGCTGTAGATTCTCTTGAGAGCCACATAGGTTACAAGGAATGATTGGGAACTCTTTGTGTTCAGCGTATTTGATTAGGTCCGTTTCACGACAGTAAGTCAGTGGACGAATAACAACGTTACGACCATCATCTGAACGAAGCTTTGGTGGCATAGCCTTTAGGCGCGCACCGTGGAACATGTTTAGGAACATGGTTTCAACGATGTCGTCTAGGTGGTGACCCAGTGCGATCTTAGTTGCGCCAATCTTCTCTGCGAATGAGTACAAAGTACCACGACGAAGACGAGAACATAGGCCACACGTTGTTTTACCTTCTGGCACTTTCTCTTTAACCACTGAATACGTGTCTTTATCTACGATGTAGTAAGGAATGTTCAGCGTTTCAAAGTACTCAGGAAGAATGTGTTCAGGGAACCCAGGTTGTTTTTGATCTAGGTTTACTGCCACAACATCAAATTTGATCGGTGCTGCTTCACGTAAACGTAGCAAAATATCTAACATCGCAAATGAATCTTTACCGCCACTAATACATGCCATTACTACGTCATTCTCTTCGATCATGTTGTAGTCGATGATGGCATTTCCAACATTTCTTCTCAGACGTTTCTGAAGTTTGTTGAATTCAAGTGTTTCTTTTCTATTATCGTTTTGGTTCATTGCGACTCTCACACTGTCGTATTACCGACTGTAGATTGCTAGTGGGACTGTTTTAGGGCGTGGATTATACGGATTTTTATTTGATGTTGAAATAGTAACGGCCGGATAAACAAGCTGAGTAATAGAAAGATTCTGCTTTTATTGTTCGATAAGCGCCTAAACGGCAGAGAAACGCGGCTTCACAAGCTCTCGGTTGGTATCATAGATAAAGAAAAGCAGCCTGATCTTATTCGATGAGGCTGCTTTAAGATATGTCGCAAAAACTTAGGGGGATGATTTCGCTAAGCTTTTACTTCACTAACAATGATTCTGTTAAAAATTATTGCGCGGGAATGTACGGCAATACGCGAACTGTTGGTTCTGGCAACGTGATGCTGTCACTTCCATTCAGTTCTTCTAAGGTGAATTTCGCACGTCCTTCTTTGATTGGTAGTTGCTTGCCATTTGAAAGCTCGATGTTGCCTTCCAGCTTATTAGCGAACTCTAGCGTTAACCCTTGGATATCTGGCGTGAACCAACCAGAGAACATACCGCTGACGTCTTCAAGCATCGCCTGCATCTGTGGCAATAGGTTTTCTATCTGTGCAACTTCTACTGTGCCAGCTAAAGGCTCTTGAGTCATCACCACAAAAGAATACGCACATTCCTGTTCTTGAGTTTGTACAAAGATAAGAGGGTTTGCTGAGCGTAGGTTTTGATCTACCGGTAGAAGCAGTTCATTGGCCGGAGAGACTTTTAGCTCTTCGTAGTGCTCTTCTTTTTCCATCCAAGCTTTGCTGATGTGACAGGTTTGCTGAGCTTGTTGATCAACAAAGAAGACCGCAACTTTGACATCATCATGCCCTTCTTTGGTGTTGTTTTTCAGCTGAGTATAAAGCTTAGAATACGTGAACATGTATTCTTGCGCTGAAGCAGGAAGAGAAACCCCAAGGCTTAATGAGGCTAATAAAGCGAGTGCTGTCTTTTTCATTATTATAATCTTGTCGAAGTTGAGCGTTTATAAATAGAAAGAGCAGTCAATGAGCTGCTCTTTTTGTGATATTACTGGTATAAGCCGACTATCGAAGGCAACCAAGTTGGTATCAAAATGAGTTACTTTTTCCAGTATACCTCGTTGTGACGGATCATAGCTTGTAAATCAGTCACATAGTCGGAACCTCGCTCAGAATATTTTAACAAGCCATTGGTGAGCTCTGTCGCCGTTGCGGTTGTTAAAAGATCATCACCTTGCGCATCAAGTTTTGCACGAATCACTCTTAGATCGGCGTAAGCACGATTACGATTAAGGTTCATGAAATACCGATGTACGGATTCTTGGCTTGAAGAGAATGTTGCGACTTCATGCGAGCTACCTTCGTTACGTTGTAGCGGAACAAGGCCACAACCTTTGGTGTAACACCAGTGTCCAAAATAGTTATTTGCTTTAGTGGCGAAACGAGATGTACCCCAAGCTGATTCATTGGCCGCCTGAGTTAACACAAGCGCTTCAGGTAGCACGTTTACACGATTCAACATTTCTTTCAGCCAAGCGTCATCTAAGCCCGATGAAGGTACAGGCAGGCTATACAGCTTCCCTAGTCTCTTTGCGTATGACGCGTCTTCAGAGTCAACATTGTTCAACCCCGTCTCTGAAAGCTTGGTTAGAAACGCACGTTCTTTGGTGATTCGCTTGTTTTCGATGTTGATACTTGGGCGAAGATAAGAAAAGAAGGTGGCTTTCTTTTTATTTACATCTTCAATCGCTGCGAAATCTGGCTTATCAGAAGAGACGGTCAAGTCACCAACGTTTTGCTCTGAGTCTGGAGCCTTTTGCCCCGCTCGCCTGCGCTCTTCTTCTTGTTGGTAAAGCATTGGGCCAACTAACGAGATCGAGCCAACTAAGGCTAATGCTGTCACTTTTAGCGCAAGTGATTTACTTGCGCTTAATTTAGAGTTGTTATGCATCGAATACCTGTGGGTCTTTATTGTTGCTACCGTTGTGGTCGTCGTCGCTCTTTGGTCTGTCTGACGCGATCAGTTTGAGTTTAATGCCAAACATCTCGCGGTAAAGAATCCCTTTCACGTGGAAGAAGAAAGGTAAAACGAAGATAAGGCCAATGCCGTACATCATCGCAGCCACGATGAACATCAACATAACCATTAGGTAAATAGACGCGACCACGAAGATCTTCTTGTTTACCGCTCTTAATGAAAGCAGAAGCGATTGCATTGGCGGCACTTTCTTATCACAAATCAGCAGAATCGAATGACTGAACGCAAGTGAGAAGTAGATAGATAAGAACGGCAGAATCATACCTGCGATGCCTTGAAGCATTAGGCTAAATAAAGTCACTAGGATAACGGGAACCGTAAACTGCAAACCTTTACCAATGTGGCGTACTTTGGTTTGTAGACCAGCAGCGTGGCTCATGGCCATTAAACAGATACCAGCATAGATAGGTGCACTGATCACTTCATAGCTAAAGTTCGCGATAAAAATCGATTCAACGATTTGTGGCGTAAAAGACTCTGGGTCGATAACTGCATCTAAGATAACCGCGGGATCACCAAGCTGTAGTTTTAGTGCGATATAAAAGATAGCGAGCTGCACAAACATCAAAGCAATAATCGCTGGGGAAAACGAAAGAAAGTGACTTATCGTATGTTTCCAAGCTTCTTGGAATACAGCCGTTGCTTTGAGCTCATAATCGCCAGAAAGTGCACGGTTGATACTACCGCCCAAATTAAAATCTTTTTCGATGTCGTTGTTCATATTGATACCTAGGTGTGCCGATTAAGCGAAGCCACCTAACTTATTGATAAAAAATTACCTTCATTATACTCATATGTCGGATACAAACTAAAATATGAATCTGTAACAAGGCTTGCTTTTGCGTCTTGATGGTTAATAATTAGACACTTGTTGGGGTGTAATCCCAGTAAATAACAGTATGGTAAAGGATGTTTACTTTTACCTGCGAAATTTTTTATCTTCGAAAGGTAAAAAATGCTTTGAATTCACGTTTTTGGTGATTATGATGCGCGCCTTAAAGGTGTATAGCAACAGGTCTCAAATAGAACCAAGGTGGAGAAAAACAGACGTTGAACGCTAAAAAATCAGTAGGAAAGCCAGTAGTACAGCTAACTGGCATCAGTAAAAGTTTCGATGGTAAGGAAGTCATCGGCAATCTGGATTTAAACGTAAATCATGGTGAGTTTCTCACGATTTTAGGCCCATCAGGTTGTGGTAAAACAACCGTGCTAAGAATGATTGCGGGTTTTGAAACGGCAGATAGTGGTCAAATACTATTAGCTGAACAAAACGTAACCCAAGTTCCTGCTGAACAAAGGCATGTAAACACTGTATTCCAAAGCTATGCCCTATTCCCACATATGACCGTTTTCGACAATGTGGCATTTGGCTTACGCATGCAGAAAGTTCCAAACAGCGAGGTTGAACCTCGTGTAATGGATGCTTTGAAAATGGTGCGCCTAGAACAAATGGCACAACGAAAGCCACACCAGCTATCTGGTGGTCAACAGCAACGTATTGCAATCGCTCGTGCTGTCGTTAATAAGCCTAAAGTTCTTTTGTTGGATGAATCTCTATCTGCTCTGGATTACAAACTGCGTAAACAGATGCAAATCGAGCTGAAACAATTACAACGCCAACTTGGTATCACGTTCATTTTTGTAACGCATGACCAAGAAGAAGCGCTGTCTATGTCTGACCGTATTATTGTTATGCGTGATGGCGTGATTGAACAAGACGGAACACCAAGAGAGATCTACGAAGAGCCTAAGAACCTATTTGTAGCGCGTTTCATTGGTGAAATTAACGTATTCGAAGCGACAGCGAAATCTCGTCAAGATGAAAAACGCATTGTTGCGACAATCGAAGGTGAAGAGTCCATTATCTATCACGATAAAGACGTCACACCGGGTCAAAAACTGCAAGTATTGCTTCGCCCTGAAGATCTTCGTATCGAAGAAATTAAAGAGTCTGAGCAACGCGGTATTGTTGGCCATATTGTCGAGCGAACCTATAAAGGCATGACATTAGATTCAGTCGTAGAACTTGAATCTGGTATGCGTGTCATGGTTAGCGAATTCTTCAACGAAGATGACCCTGATGTTGATCACTCACTGGGCCAAAAAGTTGCAGTAACTTGGGTTGAGAGCTGGGAAGTGGTATTAGAAGATGAGCAAGAAGTTTAATTTACAAAACGCAATTGTTGCTTTAATCACAGGTTGGTTAGTGCTGTTCGTGATGATTCCAAACATCATGATCATCGGTACTAGCTTCTTAACTCGTGATGAAGCGAACTTGATCGAGATGACCTTCACCCTCGATAACTACGTGCGTTTGGCTGACCCGCTGTATTTTAAAGTGTTGATGCACTCTTTCTATATGGCAATTGTCGCAACCCTACTTTGTTTAATTATTGGTTACCCGTTCGCTTACATCGTGGCAAAAATGCCTGCGAAGTGGCGTCCAATCATGTTGTTCCTAGTGATTGTCCCATTTTGGACTAACTCTTTGATTCGTACTTATGGATTGAAGATTGTACTGGGTACGCAAGGTGTCTTGAACAAAAGTTTGTTAGCGCTAGATATCATTGATAAACCGCTACGTATCATGTACTCAGAAACCGCAGTAATGATCGGTTTAGTGTACATCCTACTTCCGTTTATGATTCTGCCGCTGTATTCAGCGATTGAGAAACTGGATGATACGTATTTAGAAGCGGCTAAAGATTTAGGTGCGAACAAACTGCAAACGCTATTGAAAGTTGTACTGCCCCTAACAATGCCGGGCATTATCGGCGGCTGTTTATTAGTACTACTGCCAGCGTTAGGTATGTTCTACATCTCTGACTTATTAGGCGGAGCTAAGAACCTATTGATTGGTAACGTGATTAAGAGCCAAGTGCTCAACGCTCGAGACTGGCCGTTTGGTGCAGCGACGAGTATCGCACTGACCATGGCAATGGCTGTGATGCTGTATGCCTACTACCGAGCAGGTAAGCTATTGAATAAGAGAGTGGAGCTAGACTAATGGGGCGCACAGTTAAGTTCAGCTTTATGGCGCTGGTATACGCCTTTCTATACCTACCTATTATCGTATTGATTGCTAACTCGTTTAATGCCAATAAGTTTGGTATGAAATGGGGTGGCTTCACGACTAAATGGTATGACGCGCTTATTAACAACGACAGCCTAATGCAGGCTGCGTGGCACTCGATCAATGTAGCGGTGTTCTCAGCAACAGCCGCAACGATTGTCGGTAGCCTTACAGCAGTAGCCCTATTCCGTTACCAATTTAAAGGTAAAGGCATCGTAAATGGCATGTTGTTCATCGTAATGATGTCACCAGATATCGTAATGGCAATTTCGTTACTGGCTCTGTTCTTAGTAATGGGTGTACAACTTGGGTTCTTTACCCTACTTGCTGCTCACATTACCTTCTGTCTACCGTTCGTTGTGGTAACGGTTTACAGTCGCTTGAATGGCTTTGATGTGAAGATGTTAGAAGCAGCAAAAGACTTAGGTGCGAGCGAATGGACGATCCTAAAACAGATCATCTTACCACTTGCTAAGCCAGCGGTTGCTGCGGGTTGGTTATTGAGCTTCACTCTGTCTCTGGACGATGTGATCATCAGTTCTTTCGTAACCGGTCCAACGTATGAAATCTTACCACTGAAGATTTACTCAATGGTTAAAGTGGGTATCTCTCCTGAGGTAAACGCCCTAGCAACAGTGATGTTAGTGGTGTCATTAATACTGGTGATCATTTCTCAGTTATTAGCGAGAGAAAAAATCAAGTAAGTCTCCTACTCTATATAGAGACTGGCTTGATTAAGAAGTTAAGAGACTTCAAGTTCAAAAAAAGTGTTAATCATAAACAGAATGGTAAATTGCCATTCTGTTTTTCTATCTACTGCCTTCGGGCAACGTTTAGTTTGGAGCTAACGTCAATGAAAAAATGGGCTACTCTATTAGCTGGTAGTGCATGTGCGCTTTCAATGTTATCTGCACCATCATTTGCAAAAGATAACAAAGAATTGGTATTCATGAATTGGGGACCTTACATCAACAGTGAGATTCTAGAACAGTTCACTGATGAAACTGGTATCAAGGTGATCTACTCGACTTACGAGTCGAACGAAACCCTGTACGCAAAGCTAAAAACACACAACAAAGGCTATGACCTAGTTGTGCCGTCGACTTACTTCGTATCTAAGATGCGTGACGAAGGTATGCTACAAAAGATCGACAAAACTAAGCTGAACAACTTCAAGAATCTAGATACTAACTATCTAGATAAGCCGTACGACCCAAGCAACGACTACTCTATTCCACACGTAGTTGCGATCACAGGTCTTGCTGTTAACACTGACATGTACGATCCAGAAGATTTCCAAAGCTGGGCTGATCTATGGAAGCCAGAGCTTGAAGGTCAACTGATGATGATGGACGACACTCGTGAAGTGTTCCACATCGCACTGCGTAAGTTAGGTTACTCTGGTAACACAACCAACGAAAAAGAGATCGACGAAGCGTACGCTGAGCTACAAAAGCTTATGCCAAACGTTCTAGTATTTAACTCAGACAACCCAGGCGCGCCTTACATGTCTGGTGAAGTGGGTCTTGGTATGCTGTGGAACGGTTCTGCTGCTGCAGCGCAAAACGAAGGTCTACCAATCAAACTGGTTTTCCCTAAAGAAGGCGGTATCGGTTGGGTTGATAACTTTGCGATTAGCTCTGGTGCGGTAAACGTAGAAGCAGCTCATAAGATGATTGATTTCCTACTTCGCCCTGAAATTGCTGAGCAAATTTCTCGTGACACAGGCTACCTAACGGCCGTTAAAGCGTCTAACGAGAAGTTCAAAGATAGCCCTGCGCTATTCCCATCGCAAGAAGACCTTGATCGTGTTGAATGGCAAGCTGCGGTTGGCGATAAGACAGTGAAGTACGAAGATTACTTCATGAAACTTAAAGCAGGTCAGTAATTTAGCTTATTATCTAACTGTGGCTAAGTAACCAGTTTACTTAACAGGTCAACGTAGATAATCAATAAGTTAAAAATAAGAATATCAATGAATAGGCAGCTTAGGCTGCCTATTTTATTATATCGCTGCTATAATATAGCTCGATTTTTCGAAATCCTTTACCTTGGGTTCACTACCCAGCTCCAAATCAAACAAATGAACGGAACAGTAATGAAAAAAACACTGTATACCGGCGCATTGTGTGCTGCTACTTTACTTTCTACACCCTCTTTCGCAGCTGACCAAGAACTGTATTTTTACAACTGGTCTGAATATATTCCAAATGAAGTACTAGAAGACTTCACAGAAGAGACGGGCATTAAAGTCTACTACTCAACTTATGAGTCTAACGAAAGCATGTACGCTAAGTTAAAAACTCAAGGTACGGGTTACGACTTAGTGGTTCCTTCTACTTACTTCGTTTCTAAGATGCGTAAAGAAGGCATGCTTCAAGAGCTTGATAAAACCAAGCTAAGCCACTTTGCAGATTTGGATCCAAATTACTTAGATAAGCCATTTGACCCAAATAACAACTACTCAATCCCATACATCTGGGGTGCGACGGGTATTGGTATCAACTCAGACATGCTAGACAAGTCTTCAGTTAAAAACTGGGGCGATCTGTGGGATACGCAGTGGGAAGGTCAACTGATGATGATGGATGACTCTCGTGAGGTTTTCCATATCGCTCTATCTAAACTGGGCTACTCTCCAAACACGACTAACCCTGAAGAAATCAAAGAAGCCTACGAAGAACTTCGTAAGCTAATGCCAAACGTATTGGTATTTAACTCAGATTTCCCAGCGAACCCTTACCTAGCAGGTGAAGTGTCTCTTGGTATGCTTTGGAATGGTTCTGCTTACATGGCACGCCAAGAAGGCGCAACGATTGACATTATCTGGCCAGAAAAAGGCGCTATCTTCTGGATGGACAGCCTAGCAATTCCAGCAGGCGCTAAGAACACTGAAGCGGCTCATAAGATGATCGACTTCCTTCTTCGCCCAGAGAACGCTGCGAAAATTGCTCTAGAGATCGGTTACCCGACACCAGTTAAAACCGCTTACCCTCTTCTTCCTAAAGAATTTGCTGAAGACAAGAACGTTTTCCCACCACAATCAGTGATGGATAACGGTGTGTGGCAAGATGAAGTTGGTGAAGCGAGTGTTATTTATGACGAGTACTTCCAAAAACTTAAAGTAAACAACTAAGTTATTGTTAGTTAAGAAGTTAAGTAAATAAAGCGGCGTAAGCCGCTTTATTTTTTCAGATTCAGAAACTGATGTGTGTTATTAAAGACAAGGCTTAGGCCGTTAAAGAACCTTTCTCTGTACATAATAACTCGCCAACCAGTTTAGGCACCTCGATACTCGCCTTGCCGTAGCGCTTCTCTTCAAATTCACTTTCAACCGCACTTGGTTCGAGGTTTATCTCGATAGTATGTGCACCATGCATTTTCGCATCGTGAACAAAGCCTGCCGCTGGATAAACAACACCTGAAGTTCCGATAGAGATAAACAGATCCGCTTCTTCCAGTGCGGAATAAATGTCGCCCATTCTTAGTGGCATTTCGCCAAACCAAACAATATGTGGACGCATTTGTGCAGGGATTTGGCAGCAATGACAAAGTTCACCCGTTTCAATATCGCCTTTGTGCTCTACAACTTGATTGGATTCACTGCAACGCGCTTTTAAAAGTTCACCATGCATGTGAATAATGTTGTTGCTACCGCCTCTCTCGTGCAAATTGTCGATGTTTTGAGTAATGATGGTAACTTTGCCATCAAGCTTGTCTTCAAGCTCTCCTAGCGCCTTGTGGGCTGAATTGGGCTGAATGCTCTCACTTTGCAGGCCGTGACGACGCTTGTTATAGAAGGCTTGTACCAAGTCAGGATCTTTTGCGAACCCTTCAGGCGTCGCTACATCTTCGATTTTGTGGTTTTCCCATAGCCCGTCTTGTGCTCGGAATGTTTGTATCCCCGACTCTGCAGAGATGCCAGCGCCAGTAAGAATTACGATATTTCGATATGGGAAATGCATATAACGTCCTTTTAGATATGTCGCTTTGTAACAGCTTAGCACTGTTCAAATTCCAACAATAGTTTTGGGGATTAGACCATAGTCTTAGGCAACTGAATTCATTGGCTATTTGTGACATAACTCGCTTGATAGTTGTGGTTGTTGTTACTCAAATTCTCTGTTTTGCTATCCATAGAAACAAAAAAGCGACCGAAGCCGCTTAGTTCTGTTCAACAGTTGTCTACTTGATGTGCTTTACCCCACCAAGTGAACAACGTTAGTCTTCGTTGATAGAAGAGATCTTATGGATAGAAAGATCCGCACCGTTGAATTCATCTTCTTCACTTAAGCGTAGGCCTGTTAGTTTGCTCAACACACCGTATACGATTAACGCGCCGACGAAAGCAACAGCAACACCTGCGACTGTACCAATCAACTGAGAAGCAAAGCTCACGCCGCCTAGACCCCAGAAAGCTTGTTGGCCGAAGATACCAGCAGCAACGCCACCCCAGGCACCACATACGCCGTGTAGAGGCCATACACCCAGTACATCATCGATCTGTGTTTTGTTTTGCATATAAGTAAATAGGTAAACAAACAGCGCACCTGCCACACCGCCCGTCACCAAAGCGCCAAGTGGGTGCATCAAATCTGAGCCCGCACAGATAGCGACGAGACCAGCCAAAGGACCATTGTGGATGAAGCCCGGGTCATTTTTACCTGCAATTAGAGCCGCAAGAATACCGCCAACCATGGCCATGAGAGAGTTCATTGCCACGAGACCGCTGATGCCATTGATCGCTTGAGCTGACATCACGTTAAAGCCAAACCAACCCACACATAAGATCCAAGAGCCTAGTGCTAAGAATGGGATATTCGATGGTGCGAAGTTGGTGTGTTTGCCTGCACGGATTCGACCTTTACGCATCCCTAAGAAGTAAACTGCGACCAAAGCAATCCAACCACCTACGCCGTGAACCACTACCGAGCCTGCGAAGTCATGGAACACGTAACCAAACTGACCTTCTAGCCAATCTTGGAATCCAAAGTTGCCGTTCCAAATGATGCCTTCAAAAAATGGATAGATGAAACCAACCGTAAACAGTGTCGCAATCAAAATTGGATAGAAACGAGCACGCTCTGCGATACCACCAGAAACAATCGCAGGAATTGCCGCTGCGAATGTCATTAGGAAGAAGAACTTAACCAGTTCATATCCGTTGCCTTGCGAAAGTGTTTCTGCGTCTGCAAAAAAGTGTGCACCGTAAGCAACCCAGTAACCGATAAAGAAGTAAGCAATGGCGGAGACACCAAAGTCGGAAAGGATCTTAACCAGCGCGTTGACTTGGTTCTTCTTTCGAACGGTACCGACTTCTAGAAATGCAAAGCCAGCGTGCATCAAGAAAACCATGATGGCGCCGAGTAATAGGAATAAAGTATCTGAACTTTGGGTAAGGGTTTGTACTGCACTATGAACTTGAGTCACCGTTTCACTCATTAAAGCATTCTCCTTCGCTTTATCTGATTTGCACTGATATCGTGCGATTCAATGTTGTAATTAATTAAAGACTCAACAGTGAACGCAAGATGCGTTCCAAGTGTGAGGGGTAATTTCGTGCAACAGTTTTTGCTTTTAACTTACTGATTAATTGATAATAAATTTATCGGTGCACTTTCTTGGTTCTTAATGAGCGTGAAAATGGAAACAAGAATCGCACCAATTAAGGGAGTTGCACCATATTGAAGCGGTCAATACTATGCTTCATTAAGTTTCGTTGCTGATTAGAAACAAAAAGCCCAATGACCGAAATCATTGGGCTTTCAAAAGGACTATTGTGCTAGATAATTCGCTATCTAGTGAGCCGATACTCGACTACAAGTTTGGACCTGTTGTCGGGTTTTGCGGTAGGTTTTGACTTAAACGCTGCATACCTTGATACATACGAATAAACCAAACCACAATCGCAACACCACCAAACAACATGCCTACATACGGGATGTAGTAAGCGATGTCATCGATAATGTGGTTTTGATACCAGTAATCGTTCACACCAATCAACACCCCATTAGAGGTCGCTACCGTCACGATAAGAACAACAAAGAACGTCAGGTTCAAGAAGAACGAGCGAATCAAGCCGTAGTAATGGGTATCTACTACTTCGCCGTCTTCACCTTTATCTAAACGATAGCCCGCGTAGATGATGGCAACCACACCAGAGAGAAGACAAGTAAATGGCGTAAAGCAGCTTAGTATGTAAGCGACCCAAATACCTTTATGAGGTTTGTTCATTCTTATTCACCCCTTCCGTTTTCTCTGTTGCTGCGTTAGCGCTTTGTTCAACGCCGTTTTTCTCTTGTTCCATCACTTCTTTGTACCAAAGATCATGGTGCTCTTTAGCCCAAGTCTCATCAACTTCGCCTGTTACCATGCCTTCTAGTGCCCCTTCCATACCGAACAAGCCGATGTAGATGTGGAACACGAAACCACAGATAAGGATCAAAGCAGCCAACATGTGGACTAGGTTTGAGAGCTCCATATCTCGACGGGTTTGACCGAAGATTGGGAAGTCTAAAACCAAGCCACTGATCGCAGCCACACTACCCATAACAATCAATAGCCAGAACAGTGCTTTTTCACCCGCGTTCGAAAACTCTGCAGATGGATGAGAACCTTTATGTTTCCCGACCATACCACCCAGTTTCATGAACCACTGTACATCGACCATCTTGAAAATAGACTTGCGCCACCACTTGATGAGAACAGCCATCAACAGCACATAGAAAATTGGGCCGATGTAGTTGTGGTATTGCTTCGCCAATAGAACGATGAAGCCCCAAAGGTCTGTTGGAATGTACGGCTTCAAGAAGTGTTTACCGTAAACCAACATCAAACCACTGAACGCCAGTGTTAAGAAGGTAAACGCCATACTCCAGTGCAAGGCACGGTCTAGTCGAGACCAACGTTTGATCTTACGGCCTGTTCTTGGCGCACTCAGCATTAATGGGCCAATCACAACGTACATTAGAGTAACGAAAGCAATACTGCCAAAGATAGCGACAGCACCGGCTGGTGACATCCACTTCTCTTTCAATATGTACCACGTTTGACCTGGGGTACTGATCAACACACCGTGCTCAGCCGATTGAGATGTGGTGTAACCTTCTTCACCGTTTCTTACTTGTCGCCAAAAATCAGCGCCAGCAAGTTGTGTGATTTCTCTTTCAGCAGAGCTCGATTGAGTTTGTGATGAGTTCGTCTCAGATGCATGACTCAAAGGAGACAGCATTGTTAGTGCTGCCAACATTGGCAGCACAACAAGGAAGAGACGCTTAAACATTGTAAGCATATGTCTCTCCTAACTAGCTCTTCATCGCATCGTAAGAAAGGTCATTGCCGTCTGTCCAGCCTGCACCCTTCGCACCACGCTCAACAACACGCTGACGGAATACATCAGAGACTTTCTCTGCATCACCCGCTAGTAGTGCTTTGGTCGAACATAAAGAAGCACACATTGGTAGCTTACCTTCAGCAATACGGTTCGCACCGTACTTCTGACGTTCTTCCACAGAACCTGGCTCTGTTTCAGGGCCGCCAGCACAGAAGGTACATTTGTCCATCTTACCGCGCTCACCAAAGGCTTCCTGTTTAGGGAATTGAGGTGCGCCAAACGGACAAGCAAACAAGCAGTAACCACAACCGATACACAGATCTTTATTGTGAAGTACGATGCCGTCTTCCGTATGTTCAAAACAGTCTGCCGGGCAAACTGCCATACAAGGGGCATCAGTACAGTGCATACACGCTACTGAGATAGAGTTTTCACCCGGTTCGCCATCGTTCAGTGTCACAACGCGACGACGTTGAATACCCCATTCCAGAGCATCATCATTTTCATTCTTACATGCAGTGACACAACCGTTACATTCGATACAACGCTTGGTGTCACAAAGAAATTTCATTCTAGCCATTTTAAGACTCCTTACGCTTTACGAATATTACAAAGGGTTACTTTCGTTTCCTGCATCAAGGTGACAGGGTCGTAACCATATGTGGTTGCTGTATTGGCTGCTTCGCCAATAACGTAAGGATCAGTGCCTTCTGGGTACTTAGAACGCAAATCTTCGCCTTCGAACTTACCACCGAAGTGGAACGGCAAGAACGCTAAACCCGGTTTAACACGACGAGTAACCATCGCTTTCACCTTGATACGGCCTTTCTCAGCGCCTTCAACCCAAACATCATCGCCATCTTTGAAGCCAATGTCGTTTGCGTCTTTCGGGTTCACTTCAACAAACATCTCTTGTTGAAGTTCTGCTAGCCATGGGTTTGAACGTGTCTCTTCACCACCACCTTCGTACTCAACCAGACGACCAGAAGTCAGAATGATTGGGTATTCATCAGACTTGTCTTGGTCTTGAATTGACTTGTACAACGTAGGAACACGGAAAATCGCTTCTTTGTCATCCCAAGTTGGGTAATCAGCAACAAGATCACGACGTGGCGTGTAAAGTGGCTCACGGTGTAGAGGTACGCGGTCTGGGAATGTCCAAACAATCGCACGTGCTTTCGCATTACCAAATGGGATACAGCCGTGTTTAATTGCCACACGTTGGATACCACCTGAAACGTCAGTCTTCCAGTTTTTGCCTTCAGCAGCCGCTTTCTCTTCTGCAGTTAGATCATCCCACCAACCCAGTTGTTTCAGTAGTTTGTCACTGAACTCTGGGTAGCCGTCTTTGATCTCACAGCCTTTCGAGTAGCTGTCTTCTGCCAGTAGGCTTTGACCTTCAAACTCAACACCAAAACGAGTACGGAAGTTACCACCACCTTCAGCAACCGTCTTAGACGTATCGTAAAGGATGTGTGTACCCGGATGTTTCATCTCTGGTGTGCCCCAACATGGCCAAGGTAGACCGTAAGTCTCGCCATTTGCTGGACCGCCTTCTGCTTCTAGAGACGTTTTGTGGAATGTGTGCCAATTCTGTTGGTGTTCTTTCAAACGCTCAGGGCTTTGGCCTGTGTAGCCGATTGTCCACATACCTTTGTTGAATTCACGTGTAATATCTTCAATCAGTGGTTGGTTGTTCTCAACACGGATGTTTTTGAACAGCTGATCAGAGAAACCAAGCTTCTTAGAAAGCAGGTACATGATTTCGTGGTCAGGTTTAGATTCGAATAGAGGATCAACAACCTTGTCACGCCACTGTAGAGAACGGTTTGACGCCGTTACACTGCCGTAGGTTTCAAACTGAGTCGTTGCTGGTAGCAGGTAAACGCCGTCGGTACGATCATTCATTACCGCTGCAACCGTTGGGTATGGGTCAACAATAACCATCATATCCAGCTTCTGCATCGCTTTTTTCATCTCTGGACCACGAGTCTGAGAGTTCACCGCGTGACCCCAGTAGAACATGGCACGGATGTTTTCGCGTTGGCGAATCTTGTCTTTGTCTTCAAGTACGCCATCAACCCAACGAGATACAGGAATACCTGCACTGTTCATTGGTTTTTGACCGCCGTATGCGTTGTCGTCGAAACGGCCTTTCACCCAGTCAAAGTCGATATCCCAAACTTTTGACCAGTGACGCCAAGAACCTTCAGACAAGCCGTAGTAGCCTGGAAGTGTGTCTGACAGTACACCAAGGTCAGTTGCGCCCTGTACGTTATCGTGACCACGGAAGATGTTTGCACCGCCGCCTGATTTACCGATGTTACCTAGCGCAAGCTCAAGTACACAGTAAGCGCGTGTGTTGTTGTTACCAGTCGTGTGCTGAGTACCACCCATACACCAAACGATACAACCCGGACGGTTTTCAGAAAGTAGTTTCGCGGTGTGGTATACGTCTTTTTCACTAACACCAGTTACGCGTTCAACTTCTGCTGGGTTCCACTTCGCGACTTCTTCACGGATCTCGTCCATGCCGAATACACGTTGTTTAATGAACTCTTTGTCTTCCCATTGGTTTGCAAAGACGTGCCATAACACACCCCAGATAAACGCAACGTCAGAACCTGGACGAAGAGAAACGTAGTGATCTGATTTCGCAGCAGTACGCGTACGACGAGGATCCGCAACAACGATCTTACAGTTGTTCTTCTCTTTCGCGATCAAAATGTGTTGCATCGCTACTGGGTGAGCTTCCGCTGGGTTTGAACCAATGAACAGCATCGATTTACAGTTGTGCATGTCATTGAACGAGTTTGTCATTGCACCGTAACCCCAAGTGTTCGCAACACCGGCTACTGTGGTTGAGTGACAAATACGTGCTTGGTGGTCAACGTTGTTGGTGCCCCAAAGCGAAGCCATCTTACGGAATGCATAAGCTTGCTCGTTACTGTGTTTCGCACTACCTAGGAAGTAAACTGAATCAGGGCCAGACTCTTTACGAAGTTCTAGCGCTTTGTTACCGATCTCTTCAATCGCTTGTTCCCAAGAAAGCTTCTTCCACTTACCGCCTTCCAATTTCATTGGGTACTTAAGACGACGTTCACCGTGGCCGTGCTCACGAAGTGCTGCACCTTTCGCACAGTGTCCACCAGCGTTGAATGGGTGATCGAATGCAGGCTCTTGACCTGTCCATACGCCATTTTGAACTTCAGCGTAGATACCACAACCCACAGAACAGTGAGAACAGATAGTACGTTTCACTTCTGTTTTCGCTTCTGGATCGACTGATTTAGCCTGTGCTTTCTTCATCATACCTGGTGCAAATAGACTTGCGCCTACCACTGCGCCACCAGCAGCTAATGAAGTGTTTTTCATGAAGGCACGTCGAGACACACCTAGCTGATTGGTTTCTTTGCTCACACTATCGGAGCGTTTGACAAGTTTCATCCGTTATCTCCTAAAGTGTGTCGTAGTAATCGCGAATGTGTTGCGTCTCACGATACCCTGTCTTCTTCACGTCTTCTTTCGAAATTTCAACAGTTTCTGAAGCGGTTGCCACTTTAGTTGTACCAGCGACAACGGCACCAGCAACGGCTGCAGTCGTCAAGCCTTTGAGTAGATCCCTACGGCTTGTATTTATATCTTTATTATCTTTCATCATTGCTTCCTTACCTTACGGTAGATCTTTTTTTGGAGGCTTAATGCCCCTCTATCGATATAATCGCGTACTGCTCGATTACTCGTAATCAGTGACGTTTTTCACATCAATCTTTAATTTGTGCTTACTGCTTTTTGTATTCACGCTAAAACGCACTTGTTCTAACGTTAAGAATGCTTCACACAGTTGAGCGGCCGATTTGTAGAAGTTCGCGCTTTCTGCCCCTTCAAGCTGACGCGTGAAAGAGTTAAACCAAGGGCCAAGGTGCTTATTGAATACCGCCTGTTGCAGTGCTTCTTCTTCAGCCGTTAGCATCGCCATCACTTCACACAGTGCTGCGATATGATCTTCCGGCTCTTTCACTTGATCGTCACGCTCAATGCCTAAAAGCTCTAAGTCATGACGAATCTCTGCCAATGGTTTTTCCATCATGGCGCCAGTGCGATGCCAAGAACCAAATGGAACGACTTCTCCACGCCCAATACCGATGAACAAATCTTGATATTCGTCTTCAAGAGCTTCACGGTTTGATTCTGTTGCCGCTTGTTGAATGGCAATCCAAGCCTTTTGCATTGCGCTTTCAGACGCTTCAATATCGAGTGTTTTTAGAAAGTCGATCACCTCTTCAGAAGGTGCGCTGCGAAACAGTGCGGATAGAACCAAATAGATCTCAGTTCTTAGTGTCTGTTCTTGTGCCTGATCCAAATTCGTTTCCAAGGCTAACTCCTAGTATTTCAATTGTTTCAATGGGTCTTGAGCCATTGAATCGAACATATCCACCACACGGCAGTCTTCACACATAGCAATACGATTAATCGCTGCTTCATCTGAAAAGTGAGAGTGACCGCGTAACTTGTTCTGTAACATGTCAATCATAGACTGAGGTGCGAATGGTTTATGGCAACGTACACATTCCGCAGCTTTCTCTTCATGAATCACAACTGCTTTTTGACGTTCTTCTTTTACCCAGTTCATACGAGGCGTAAGAGTCAGAACATTTTCAGGACATGCCTTTTCACACAAGCCACATTGAATACAGTCTTGTTCTACAAATTTAAGTGATGGAGAAGCCCCGTCGGTATGAAGCGCACGTGTCGGACACACAGCCACACAGCTCATACATAACGTACAATCTTTGCTATCACACGAAACGTCGCCGTAAGGTGCGTTTGACGGAAGCTCAACAATATTTTCAACAGGAATACGAGCTGAAGACATCGCATCAAGTGCTGTAAATAGACGTTGGCGCTTGTTGCCTTGAAGATCGCCAAGTGCAAGGTCGAATGAATCCACACAAAGTGTTGGAGGACATTCACGTAGAGATTCTAAGTACAGAATATCGATGGTTTCTTTTGGAATACCGATTTGATCTAGTAGTTCTTGAGCAATCCCTACTTCGTTATTTAGAACACGAATGATCGTTTCTGGCATAAAGCGAGATGCGGCAAACAGAACCTGAGTTGCGCCATTAACTAAAGCTGCAAACCAAGTATCGATACCAATAGATGGCAGTTCTTCTACGACAATTGGAATCACGTTATCTGGCAGTGCTTTTAGCGCCATTACATTGTAAGTCTCATGACGAGAGCTACAGATAAGTACGATTGGATCCAGACCGCCCGCTTGCTCATAATTAGCTAGCGTACGTTCAATAAACTTTTGAGTGTCATCAGGGTTTGGCAGCGCATAGGTAATCGCTTCTGTAGGACAACTAGTTGCACAAGTACCAACGCCTTGACATAGGTAAGGGTTAATCTCAATCTTGTGACCCGTCTTATCAGAGCCTTCACTTGAGAGTGCACCAGCAGGACAAGCATCAACACAACGCTCACAACCTTTAACACCACGAGAACTGTGCGCGCAAAGGTCAGTGTCGAGACGGAAGAACTTAGGCTTATCAAATGTGCCCATAAGCGTTGGAATCTCTTCCAATGCTTCAGCCAGTTTTGGATAGCCACGGCCAACTGGGTAATAACCCGGTACAGGCACTTCTTCTGTCATACAGCTACTTAGGCATAAATCCAAAACCACATCAAAGCAGTCATGATTAATCGCCACTTTCGCTAGGTTATTGGTTAGGCCTTTGCTCTCGATAAGAACTTCAAACGTACCAAGGAAACCAGAAACTTGAACCGCGTTCGCGTAGTAAAGCTCTGACTCAGTATTCGTCGCTTTTACACCATCGGTTGAAAGCAGTGTCAGGCTTGTTAACTGAGGCAATTGCGCCGCAGCACTTTCGATGATCGCCGTTGGACCAATAATCAGCGTATTACCACCGCTTTCATAACTGACTGTCGGTGGAATTAGGTTTGTTAACTCAACTGTATTTTCAAATGCATACAGCCTTGCTTTCGCGTTATTTGAAGTTGCTTGTTCTAATAATTGTTTAAGCATTGCTCAGTTCCATCTTTGGACATGGATAATCTGTTCAACCTTTATTGTAGTAAGCGAGAGAGAACTTGCTGAGTAATCCGTTAACAACTAACCCTTTAGCCAGTGTGTCGTTCGTCAGACCGTGAACTCGTCTATCTACAAAAAAGTTGATAATGAACGTTATTTTGCAAATGCCATGCCAATTTAATATGCCTTATATTTCAGTGATTTAATCCTATATAACGTTTATTGTGCGTATAAAAAAACCGCTTGGGACATTTTGTCGCAAGCGGTTCATTGAGTGTTTAGTCAAAATGTACCTATTCTTTGTGTGGTATATTTTGTCCCACCTCTTTCAGGTCTGCTTCGTCTGACATTGTAGCGTTATTATCCGATACTGTGTTTTTATACAGTCCTTTTTCTTGTTCGGTTATTTCGGCACTTTCTGACGTTTCAAGTTTATTATCAGATACCTCAAGATCGCTTTCAGAATTTTCTAAAACTTCACCTTCGTCTTTATTATCAATAATTTGCTCTTCTTCTGGCGCAGTTTCTTCTTCCGTTTTGTCTTTAACCCAATCACGCAAGGTTTCCGCAACCCCTTCAGAAAGAGACTTCAAATTACTGTAATCGTCGTCGTAATCATCTAAACCATCACGAACGTTGAATTCTTCTGAGAGGAATAATTTACGCAATGCCGCTTTTTTTACGCTTTCTGAAGCTTCTGACACCAATAATTGAGCAACAGACAAGTCTTCAGTCGTTTCTGATGCTATCTCCTGAGAGTCAATAGTTTGAGAATCGACAGCGTGTTCTGGAGACTCTTTTTCCAAAGTTCCACGTTCTAGTGACTCCGATGTTTCTGCGTCTATAGATGAAGCAGCAGACGAAGCCTCAGTGGAAGTAAGCTCAGTTTCCTCAAGCGTTTGTTGCGCTTCTAAAGGTTGGTCGGTTGATTCATCAAGCTTTCGTTGAGACCAACGGCTAAAAAAGTTAGTTGCCATTTGATCGACCCGCGCCTTTACGTTTCTTACGTCTTGCTTCTAATAATTCACCATGACGACCGATAAAGGCTTCCATCCACGCTTGTACAGGTAAAGGCATGTCGTATGACAATACTTGGTTATCTCCGTCCATGTATTGGCCTGCGACTGTTTGTGATGCTGTCAGTAATTGAATAATAGGTTTACCGGAGTCAACATTATCCATAACTAAGAATAGCTTAGGTTGCTGAGAGCTTAGATTGAAGCGGTAGTCGGTACGTTCGTCTTTGTGTAACTGAAGCAAACATACGTCTGGGGTTTCATGTTCAGGTGATAATTCAAAACCGATGAGTTCCCATTGAGTTGTTACCCAAATGCCAGTTTTGATCTCTTTCTCTATTCTTTGGACACCTATTGGCCAAGCTGATTCTGTTTTTTCGTAGTGTTCTTGGAATTCTTTTATCTCAGACATACTGCACCCAATTGATTTTCTTTATTCTGATCGTACGTAGGACATTTTGTACTTCGCATAATCATATACACCCCATAAAGCAATAAACACGCCAATACATTTTAAGTCCTGCTCCGTCTTTAGTGCGTTTGTCGTAAAGTTACCCCTATAACGTTAGTCGATCGCGCTGGTTTGAGACAGTTAGTCTCGGTGAACTCTCATATTTTGCGCTATTTTAATCTAATGCTTCATGTTTCCATCAATCCCCGTTATTTTGGAATGAGAATTGCTAAATGCTTGAGTTAAAGCTAAGACTGACTAAGTGACAGAGAACGCATGTATTCTAAAGAGTCGTATGATGACTCTTGCCTAACTTCTTATCCCTTATAATCGCTATCTCATTAAGTAGGACGTGACTGTGGTAAAACCAAACATAATAAAAACCAGTGAAAACCCACTTCAGACCATCGAAGTTGAAGTGTTTGATGAATATGGCGAAAAGCTAACGAAACAAATTGCGTGCGAGCGCCCTCTTACCGTTATGTTGAACTGGAAAGAGATCGTAACTCTAATGACATTGGGTTCACGCCCGGAAGCATTAGTCTTGGGTTATTTGAAAAACCAAAGCTTCCTTTCTGATCCAGAAGCCGTTGAATCAATCATCATCGACTGGGAAACCAGCTCAGCAGCGGTTATCACCAAAGAAGATACGAGCCAACTTGAGCAAGCGCTTAAGAAGAAGACAGTTACCTCTGGCTGTGGCCAAGGTACCATGTATGGCAACGTGATGAAGCAATTGGAAGATTACCAAGTGCCTCAAACCAAGATTAAGCAATCTGAAATCTATACGGCTCTAGAAGCGCTGACTCATTATAACGACACCTACAAGAAAGCGGGTGCGGTTCATGGCTGTGCTGTTTGCAAAGACGACAAGGTTCTATCGTTTGTTGAAGATGTTGGCCGACACAATGCCGTTGATACATTGGCTGGTGAGATGTGGCTTAACAAAGAGACAGGTGAAGATAAGATCTTCTACACCACAGGCCGTTTAACGTCTGAGATGGTGATTAAGGTTGCGCAGATGGGAATCCCTGTTCTACTGTCACGCTCTGGCGTTACACAAATGGGCTTAGATTTAGCGCAGAAGTTCGGCATCACTACGATTGCTCGCGCTAAAGGTTTACGCTTCCAAGTGTTCACGGGTGCAGACAAGATTGACTTTGATGTGAAAGGTGAATAATCAGCAGTCGGAAAAAAGCGTAGGTTTGATTGGTGATTCACTAACCGCTTCTAATTGTAAAGTTCTGATGTAAATAGTTAGTGACCCATCAAGGATAAATACATAGAAACTTAGCTAGATACAAAAACGCCGTCATGCTTTTTAGTATGACGGCGTTTTTAATTTTCAATTTATAGCTTAATTTCCAACGCATAGAGTTGAAAACTAAGGCTAACTTAAAGCTTAGCCGCGTGCTTTCAAGAACTCAGCGTAAGTACCGCGGAAATCGTTGATCTTGCCATCTTTGATTTCAAGGATACGAGTTGCAAGCGAGTCTACGAATACACGGTCATGAGATACGAAGAACAATGTGCCTTTGTAGTTCTCAAGAGCCAAGTTAAGCGCTTCGATAGATTCCATATCCATGTGGTTTGTTGGCTCATCCATTAGCAGGATGTTTGGTTTATGCATCATGATCTTACCAAGAAGCATACGACCTTGCTCACCACCAGAGATAACCTTTACAGATTTCTTAATGTCGTCTTGACCAAATAGCATACGACCTAGGAAGCCACGAACAACTTGCTCGTCTTCGCCTTCTTGGCGCCATTGGCTCATCCAATCAAACAAGTTCATGTCTGTCTCGAAATCGTGTGCGTGATCTTGAGCGTAGTAACCGATGTTTGAGTTTTCAGACCACTTGTACTCACCTGTGCGAGGCTCAAGAGCGCCAGCTAGTGTGTTAAGTAGTGTTGTTTTACCCACACCGTTCTCACCGATGATAGCAACACGCTCACCTACTTCGAAAATACCGTCGAACTTGTTGTATAGGTCTTCTTCAAAACCTTGAGATAGGTTTTCAACCACAAGTGCGTTACGGAATAGCTCTTTAGACTGTTCGAAACGGATGAATGGGTTTTGACGGCTAGACGCTTTAACTTCGTCTAGTTGGATCTTATCGATCTGCTTAGCACGAGACGTTGCTTGCTTCGCTTTAGATGCGTTAGCAGAGAAACGAGATACGAACGTTTGAAGTTCAGCAATTTGTGCTTTCTTCTTAGCGTTGTCAGACAGTAGACGCTCACGAGCTTGAGTCGCAGCCGTCATGTACTCATCGTAGTTACCTGGGAATAGACGAAGTTCGCCGTAATCAAGGTCAGCCATGTGTGTACAAACAGAGTTTAGGAAGTGACGGTCGTGCGAAATGATGATCATTGTGCAGTTACGTTGGTTTAGCGTGTCTTCCAACCACTTGATGGTGTCCATGTCCAGGTTGTTCGTTGGTTCGTCAAGAAGCATGATATGCGGGTCTGCAAACAGTACTTGAGACAATAGAACACGAAGTTTCCAACCCGGTGCTACTTCGCTCATCAGACCGAAGTGCATTGATTCTTCAATACCTACCGCTAGAAGAAGCTCACCAGCTTTAGCTTCTGCCATGTAACCGTCCATTTCAGCGAACTGAACTTCAAGGTCAGCCACTTTCATGCCGTCTTCTTCGCTCATTTCTGGCAAAGAGTAAATGCGGTCACGCTCTTGCTTAATAGCCCAAAGCTCTTTGTGACCCATGATAACCGTGTCGATTACCGTGAATTCTTCGTAAGCAAATTGGTCTTGGTTTAGCTTAGCAACGCGCTCGTTTGGATCGTAGCTTACGTTACCAGCACTTGGCTCTAGT
The DNA here is from genome assembly GCF_041475025.1 of Vibrio sp. 10N.222.49.C12. NCBI lineage: Bacteria > Pseudomonadati > Pseudomonadota > Gammaproteobacteria > Vibrionales > Vibrionaceae > Vibrio > Vibrio sp. 10N.222.49.C12. Next base: position 48,108 of record NZ_JBFRVF010000042.1, read on the forward strand.
TCACCAGATAGGATCTTCATGAACGTCGATTTACCACAGCCATTCGCGCCGATTAAACCGTAGCGGTTGCCTTCGCCGAACTTAACTGAAATATTTTCGAAAAGTGGCTTAGCGCCGAATTGTTGGGTGATATTTGCTGTGGAGATCAATGCCATTACCTTTTTAATGTGAAAAACGCCGCAACGTTACTTGTTCAAGGCTTTAACTGCAAGTATTGATTGCAATTACTGGCCATTAAGTGAGTGATAACCTAGCCAAATCATAGTTTGAACTGACTCACATTTTTGGTTTTCTATTTATCGCCGTAAAACCGTCGATTTTAAGGAAAAACAAAATATCGAACAGCGCACCATAATGGGCGGTATATAACGTCCCAAATCATGCCAACCATTGAATATATCGTATGCTGATTGGTCACAGTAAAAGCCAACCCGATCAACGCAACAGAAGACATAACAAAGATGCTCAAATATTAGGGTCTGTTGATCTTTCGAGCTGATTTTTGCAGCACTTTGTGGGAAATTTCTACAAGGCAGAGGCTTTGAAGTATAGCTAGCCTACATGAGAAGCTGATAACGCAGTAGAAATGAACCACAAAGACTGCCCGAAGGGTTCGGCTAGAATCGTTTTATGCTTTGTTAAGAAGTATTAACTTAGAATGACTAGGCTACATACTCCTTGCCGCGCCTAAAACGATTCTATCTCGAACAAAATTTAACCACGAAAGGTCAACAGACCCTTGCCTAATCCCTGACAATTTCATGACAAAATCGCTCGAAACAGGAATAAAGTACTCGCCCCCGACACGGGGTTGGATTTCACAAAGTCAGATTATCTAACTATAGTAATCCTAACCTCATAATTCTAAGAGACTTTTATGCGTTCACTATCGCGCTTCTTAATCCTCACTTTGGCCATTCTCTCTTGGCCTAGTCATGCCAACTTGGAATATGACTTACAATCTCAGCCGCAGGTATCCGATTCTGCTGTTGATCTCGATGATCGAATTGATTCGTTACCCGACCCCCTCTTTATGGAACCGTCGGACAGACGCCAAGTCAATATATTGCTCGCTGAAGTGCTACAAGTTCAAAAGCAGGAAATCAAAACCTTCGAGCAACAGATAAAAGCCTACAGAGCGAACAACGACGCCGATCAATGGTTTGCCGTTCAAACCAGTTACGTCACTTTGAATAGCTTGAATGTGAGCAAGCAACACCTGTTAGAGCAGACGAATTCCGCTAATAAAGAGCGCCTAACGGGTTTTGGCCCCTACGGTGTAACTCAATTTAAGCAAGAGTGGGAATTAACCAAGCTCAACATTGAGTATCTTGTTTACTTCCAAATTCGTAGCTTTAAAGCGCTCGTTAAAGACATCTTTATTTCGCCAGTGCCTGTGATTGGTGCATCGTTAAAAGTGTTGTTTATCTATTTTGGTTTAGCGTGGTGGCTTGCCAATAGCACTCGTTTGATTGAGTTGTTCAGAATTAATTTTCTTGAAGCGAAAACGAACCCTCCATTTTTAGTACGTGTGATCTGGTACATCAGCCGCGCTGATCGTGCGATTGCTTGGTTAATTGCGATTACGCTTTCTCTAAGAGTGCTCTCCAGCATCCCTAGCCTGCAACACCTGATTTTCCTTGAGATCTTCACTTGGTGGATTCTAGGTGGTTCGATTGCTATCAGCTTTATTTTGGAATTTGCGTATCGTTTGGGCCGCACATCTAATCAAGAAGTGATTGCGCTGCGCCTATCGACCATTCGCCGTTATGTTTGGAGCTTCATTGTTGCGGGTGTGACTTTGCAAATATCGAGTATCACGCTAGGCAAAGGCACTATCTATAGCTGGATCTACAGCGCCCTATTTTTCTGGTTTGTACTGGTTACCATTTCAGTGCTTAGATTATGGCGTGCGAAAGTCTTCGATACGCTGCAACACATCTCTGATCGTCCGGTATGGGTGAACTGGGCAGTAAACCGCAAGGATACCTTCTTACTTAATATATTGGCGACGGCCATTGGCATCGTATGGTTGAGTGTTTACAACTTCCAACACCGCATCATGGCCTTACTGTCTAATTACACACTGTTTAGCCAAGCTTTGGCGTACCTGTTTAGAATTGAAGTGGCTAAGCAGTCTGACCTTGACAAGAATCAGCAAAACTTGGTTCGAATCAAAGGCGATCAAACCTATGAATACATTCTTCCGGGTAATATCGACAGCACGCTGATTGATTACGCCGGTGATGAGGTTAAGCAACTGTCTCGCTACTTGATGTCAGACAGCCCTGCTATCTGTATTGTTTCAGGTGAACGTGGTGTGGGCGCAACAACGCTGCTTTATACCCTGCTGCACAAAGTCTCTAACGCTGAACCTGTCTACGTAAGTTGCCCTTACGCTGGTTATCAAGAGCTGTTAGCGCATCTAGCGGTGAGCATCGGCTTGGAAGAGAAAGCGACTGAGATTCAGATCTTGGCTCACCTTCGTAAAAGCAAGACCACGTACTTGATTGCGATCGATAATGCACAACGTCTAGTTAAGCCAATGGTTGGCGGCTTGTCTGATCTGATACGTTTAACCAATCTACTGCGTCGTTCTAAAAAGAACCACCGTGTCGTGATATCGATCGCCAAATCAAGCTGGCGGTTTGTCGATCGAGCGCGTGGCGAACGTTTGCTGTTTGACTTGGTGTGTTTCCTTCCGCGTTGGACAGAGAAACAAGTCGGTGAGCTTCTAAATAGCCGTATCAATACGGAGCTTGAGAAGCCGTTATCGTTTGATGGTTTAGTGGTGCCTAAACAGTGGGACCAAGATGACATGAGTGAGGAAGATCGAGCACGACAAGGCTTCTACCGCATCTTGTGGCATTACTCTGATGGTAACCCTACCGTTGCGCTGCGCTTCTTCCGACTCTCTTTGAATCGAAACAAAGATACCGATCAAGCCGTGGTGCGCTTGTTCCATGTTCCAGAAGCACAAGAACTAGAAAACATGCCAAAACCTATGCTGGCTGTGCTTCGTTCTATCGTGCAGTTGGAAATCGCGTCTCCGGAAGTCTTGTCTGATTGTACGCAGCTAAGCACGGCTGAGATAACCGGCATTCTGCGTTACTTTGAAAGCCGTGGTTATATTGGTTGGCATGAAGAAAAGGCTCGAATTTCCGAGCACTGGTTCCGCCACATTACTAACGTTCTCGACCGTCAACATCTACTGGTGAAGTAAAATGAAGAAGTTATTTATCCTACTATTTGTTGGCTTGGCAAGTGCTGTCAGTTTCCCGATCTTTGCGACGGAAGAGTTAGCCAATGTAGAAAACATCTCAAAGATAGCGAGTCTAGTGCGATGGAGCGGCGTGTTCTTCTCCATGATCGTTATTGCTGCGATGTGGTTACTGCTTAAGTTTATCAACTCGATGGTGACCAGTTTTGGTAGCCAATTCGTGCAATACCGAATGTTGCTACAGAAACTGCAGTCGTTTACTCAGTTCTTTATCTACGTGAGCACCGGTCTTATCGTGTTCATGATGAGCTTTAGAATCAACGACCAAATACTGGCTTTGATTGGTGGTACCCTCGCTGTGTCGGTCGGCTTTGCGCTTAAAGACTTGGCAGCTTCATTTATCGCGGGCATCACGGTAATGATTGATAGACCCTTTCAAGTTGGTGACCGCGTCACGTTCGAAGGCAACTACGGCGATATTATTACCATTGGTTTGCGTTCAGTGCGAATGAGAACCCTGAATGACGACATCATTACCATTCCGAACAACAAGTTCTTAAATGAAGTGACCACCAGTGGTAACTACGGTGCGTTGGACATGCAGGTGGTGATTCCGTTTTACGTTGGTATGGATGAAGACATCACCCTAGCCCGCGATCTGATTCAAGAAGCGGCGTCTTCAAGTCGTTATATCCACTTGCCGAAACCTGTAACGGTTTTGGTTAAACAGACGATTACCGATAACTACCTAGCAATACAGCTAACTTGTAAGGCTTACGTTGTGGATACTGCGTATGAGAAGCTGTTTGAAACCGACATTACTTTGCGTGTGATGAAAGAGTTTAAGAAGCACAACATCAACCCACCGAAAATTTCAGTAGCGGCGCATTAGGCTTGATGCTTTAGACATTTGTTGCTTATAGCAAATGACTAGCCATAAATAAAAACACCTCCGAACTTATCGCAAGTGCGGAGGTGTTTTTTATGAGCTTTTTATCTTTAAGCTAATAGTCCTATTGATGCTAAACCTTAAAGTATTTCAATTGCTCAGTAAGGTGTTCTGTAGTGTTCGCCATTTTCTGACTGTCTTCTGCGAGCGATTGTGAGGCTTGGAGTACCTCATTTGCAGCGAGTTGAGATTTGGTTTGCGATAGATTAGTAGTGCAGAATTTTCGTGCTTGGGCTAAAACGTTCGTGTAATAGCCCAAGCGCGTTAGAAATATTATCAGATGATAATATCAGTGAATGAGTTCTTAGAACTTATAGGTTTGATACAAGCAATTGAGGTGTCGCTTTCTGTTGAAGATAGATACTAAAGCAACTTCCCTTACCTACCTCAGATTCAACTCGGATCTCGCCGCCAGTTTGGCTCAAGATACTCTGAGATACTGACAACCCTAAGCCCGTGCCATCTCGTTTGGTGGTATAGAAAGGCGAGAAGATACGTTTCAGTTGTTCTTCCTTAATACCACAGCCTTCATCTTGAACATGAACGATAGCGCCATGAGACACACCATTTTCAACCCAGTCTTCACTCGAAATGGTTAACGTGCCCTGACCGTCCATTGCATGAATCGCGTTCATTTGTAGGTTAACCAGAATCTGCAGTAATTGGTTTCGGTTCACTTCGACTGAAGTTTTAGCGTTCAGCTGTGATACGTACACAATGCCTTTCTTCTTCGCGCCTGTTTTTACGAGCGTAATACTTTCATCCACTATTGGGTTGATATGTTGCCACGTAATTTCGTCTTGTACGCCGCCGTGACGGCTGTATTGAAGCAGGCTTCGTGTGATATTTCGAATTCGGTCAATCTGCTCCATGATCGCGTGGACTTCCTCATCTACACGGCTCACTTCATCGCCCAGTTCAAACTTCATCAGTTCAACGTTGCCAAGAATCACGGCGGTTGGGTTATTGATCTCATGAGCAATACCTGCCGTTAATTCACCTAACGCGGCCAGTTTTTCATTGACCACCAGCTTATCTCTGGCTTGATTGAGAAGCTTGATGTGCAGTTCGAGTTCTTCAGTTTTCTCTTTCAAACTCGCGGTACGAGAATGCACTTTGCACTCAAGTTCAGACGCCGCTTGTTGAATCTCTTGATTGCGCTCGTGCAGTAGATCCAACATCTTGTCGAATTGTTTAGCGAGCAGTGTCAGTTCGTGTTGATCATCCAAACCTAGCGTACCAATTCGCTTGTCTTGCCCCATCTGGACTAGCTTGACGACCTTATGAATGCGTTCGATTGGGTTGAAAAGATCACGTGCGCCACGGTGAACGATCAAACCGGATGCCAACAGAAGCAACACAATGGTAATGCTAATTTCGCCAAGGTTGGTCAAGTACGTTTCTATCAGCGGCCAAATCAAATAACCGGTGTAAAGCATACCAATCACATTATTAAACTGGTCATGGATTGGTTGGTAAGCTGTGATGTACCAAGCATCGTAAACATACGCTCGATCTAGCCACTCTTTACCTTCATTCAAGACTTTCGAGTGAACCTCGTGAGAAACACGTGTACCAATGGCGCGCCCTACACTGTCTTCACTGCTCAAAGGCACGTTGGTGCTAACACGAAGATCATCAAGGAAAACCGTGACCGTTCCTATATGACGATTAAAACCTTCTCGTTGTGGATAGATAAGGTTACTGATTTGGTCAACAAGTTGAGTACTGTTATTCAGTAAGATCCCACCATCCAGAAAACCAATCACATGATCATGTTCATCTTTGATGGATACAACGGTTCGGCTTACCAATCCGCGAGTCTCGACCTCTTGCCCGTTGAGCATCGGAACTTCCGCTTTTTTAGCGAGGTCACGATCGAGATAATTGAGTTCATTACGGCTTAAGACACTGAAAAATGAAGGCTTGTGAGTTAAGTTTAGATATTCGAGTTTCTTTTCCATGCTCTCGACACTGCGCCAGCGCAGAAAATCGAGCTCATAACGAGATTTGTTCTCAGACACCCAGCGCGTTAGCTCTTCGTGTGAAAGATCACTCGCAAGTTTGGTTCGAAAGTTATAAGACTCGGCAAACGCACGAACGTTGTATGCTTGCTGATTTTGGATCAGGTGAATACTGTTATCGGCAACATCCAAGCGTTCATCAACATCAATCAGAGCGCCCTGCCACGTGTAATGTATTGACCAATACAGTGTGATAGCCACAAGCGCGCACAAGGTCAGAATGATCGGAGCTGATGTTAGGAATAATAATCGGTAGCGAACCATGGTTTTGAATCGGAACGCCCACTTTGACCACCAACGACGTCTAATCGGCATATTCAGAGCCTTCTGTGTTCCAATCTTTGTACTTACGCTCTAGCGTTTTACGTGCGACGCCAAGATCTCTTGCAGCTGCCGATTTATTGCCATCATGAAAACTAACCAGCTGTTCTATATGAGATTTTTCCACTTCTTTGAGTGTCCAAGTGTTTGGATAACCCTCGGCAGCGTCTGCATTATTCAAGTTTGGCATTTCCGCACCATGTGACACCGTCACTGAAATGCTAGCAGGAACAGGATCACCATTAATCTCGCGCCAATAGTGTGCTGGTGGCTTGTCTAAAAGAATGCATCGTTCGACTAAGTTTTTAAGTTCACGAATATTTCCCGGCCATTCGTATTCGTTCAACGCCAAGATATCTTCATGTGCCCAATTTGGAACTGGCATGCCAAGCTCGCTCGATAAAAGACGAGTAAAGTATGGAACAAGTTCAATCAGGTCTGACGGGCGCTCTCTCAATGGCACCACATCAATCTTAAGTACATTGAGTCGGTAGAACAGATCGCGGCGGAAGTGCCCTTTATCGACCTCTTCTTGAAGGTTTCGGTTGGTCGCCGCCACCACTCGTACGTCAACGGAAATTTCCTTCTCGCTACCGACTGGACGAATGGTTCTTTGCTCTAACACGCGTAACAATGCAGCTTGCATTGGCAGTGGCATTTCACCAATTTCATCAAGGAACAAGGTGCCACCACTTGCGACTCGGAAAAGACCTTCACGGTTTTTCTTCGCACCAGTAAATGCGCCTGATGTATGTCCAAACAGTTCACTTTCTAGAAGCTCTGGAGCAATCGCACCACAGTTGATTGGCACAAATGGACCTGTGCGTTTACTGGCTTCATGTACACCACGAGCAACCAGCTCTTTGCCCGTACCTGACTCACCTTCTATAAGAACGGATGCTCTTGACGGTGCAAATTGACTGATCAGCAATTTAAGCTGTTTAGTTTTGTCTGAATTGCCGATCAATTCGGTCTTGATATGACGGCTAACATCACGCTTCAACGCGTACTGCATTCTTTGATCAAGTCGCTTATCCATACAACGCAGAACCGCTTGTATCATCTGTTCGAGGTTGAACGGCTTAAGAATAAAATCTGAAGCACCAAGCTTAAGCGCGGATATGGTCATCTCTAGATCGGCATAACCCGTCATGAAAATCACATCGGCACGTTTGTCGTTGTCGTTAAACGCCTCTTCCCACTCAATGCCAGAGCGGCCTGGTAGGTTGATATCAAGGACAATCAGATCAAAATGTTCGCTTGAACGCAGCGTTTCAGCCTCTTCAACCGACCCTGCGCTCGACACCTTGCCAAAGAACTTACCTAGTGCTTTCTTTAAGATAGCCTGCATACCCAATTCATCATCGACGACCAAAACGGAAAAGGCCTGATACTGAGTCAATGTGTTCGGGTTGAGATTGGATGCAGATGAACTAGGTAAAGACATAATGATTAGCCGGTGAGAAAAGTTGGGACAGAGTGTACCAATTAACCTTTTCTCCAACAGGGACAATGTGCGACATTTTGTCCTAGCTCATGTTTTGATTCATTTTAACGGGGTAAAAGACTCAGTTTTGTCCGAAATAACAGCAATTTAATGAAATTTGATGCAGTATTTGTTGGCATTAAGATTGCTTATAAGGTGTAGATTTCTAATTACAACAATTAGCGTCTTATGCACATGCCCTCTTTGAGCCCTTTAAAATTGAAGGCATGTCATTCATTTATAACAGAATGGACATAATAATAATGAAAGCAATTCCCCTAACTATTGCAGCTCTATCTATCGTCAGTTACACGGCTAGCAGCGCGGAAGACACCACTCATATTAAGTTGGCGACAACCACAAGTACTTATCACTCTGGTCTACTGGACTACTTATTGCCTGAGTTCGAAAAAGATTCTGGTATCAAGGTTGATGTTCTAGCTGCGGGTACCGGTAAATCACTTCGCATGGGCGAAAATGGTGATGTTGATTTGGTAATGACTCACGCACCAAAAGCTGAAGCGAATTTCGTAGAAAAAGGCTACGGCGTTTTACCTCGTAAGCTGATGTACAACGACTTTGTGATTGTGGGCCCTCAAAGTGACCCAGCAAAAATTGAATCTCAAAAAGCTGTAGCTGATGTATTCAAAGCAATCGCAACCAACAACGCGACGTTTGTGTCTCGTGGTGACGATTCAGGCACGCACAAGAAAGAGATGGGCATTTGGGCACAGACCAAAATGGAACCAAACTTTGGTGGCTACCGCAGTGTTGGTCAAGGCATGGGCCCTACTCTGAACATGGCGTCTGAAATGCAAGGCTACACCATGACAGACCGTGGCACATGGTTGGCTTACCAAAACAAACTGGATCTTAAAATCCTTTTCCAAGGTGACAAGAACCTATTCAACCCTTACCAAGTAATCCTTGTTAACCCAGAGCGCTACCCAAGCATTAACTACCAAGCAGCGAAAGTATTCAGTGATTGGTTGGTGAACCCTAAAGGTCAGAAACTGATTAACGACTTTAAACTGCATGGCAAACAGCTGTTTGTAGCGAGCGCAGAGTAGTTTTTCGTCAGCGTAGATTCGTTTATAACAAGCTGAGAATGGTTTGTTGTAAGTACTAATTCCAATTAGCACTACGCTTAACTAACCAGTTAACTGAAGCATTTAAAGAAACAATAGCTGGCCAATATAGGCTCAATAATATTGTGTCAGCTATGATTAACATCAGTCATTACCGATAAAGACCTATTATCGATTCACACGAGATACTTCATGACCCTATGGCAAACAACGATTGATGCAATGAACCTACTAGTGAGTTTTGACCACGAATTGTGGAAAATCGTCGCGGTATCTTTCAGCGTATCTTTGTCCGCCATCTCATTAGTGATTATTCCTGCAATTATCATGGCTTTCTTATTGGCTTATACCGAGTTCCCCGGGAAGTGGGCATTATTATCGGTGATCAACACCCTGCAAGCTATCCCAACCGTGGTTATCGGTTTGTTGATGTACATGATGCTCTCTCGCTCTGGCCCGTTAGGTGATTGGGAATTACTGTTCACCCAAAAGGCGATGATTCTCGGTCAGATGCTGATCTGTTTCCCAATCCTAGTCGCGATGATGCACGGCGCTCTGCAGGCCAGTGACCGCCGAGCGGTTGAAACGGCGCGCACGCTTGGCGTATCAACGACTCGTGTGGCGTGTACGTTAATTTGGGAAACGCGCTTCCCTCTTTTAGCTGCAACTATCGCTGCCTTCTCTCGTATCGTCACTGAGGTTGGTTGTTCAATGATGGTCGGTGGCAACATTATGGGGATGACAAGAAACATCCCAACAGCTATCGCTATGGAAAGCCACAAAGGCGCATTCGCTCAAGGCGTCGCCCTCGGTATGGTGTTATTAGCATTGGCATTAGCCCTTAACTTTTTCCTTTCCAGTGTGAGAGGAAAAGGCTATTTAAGAACTTAGGAACGCTGTCATGAGTATAAAAATAACAACGCAGCAAATTTCAATGCGCTACAAAGAGCGTGTTTTGTTCCATATTCCCGAATTGTCGATCGGCCCCAACGATGCCATTTATCTCAAAGGAGATAATGGTGTGGGTAAAACGACCCTACTTAAAATATTGTCTGGATTGATTCAGCCCAGCTCTGGCCGCATTCAGCCTCCGACACAAAGCTGGCAGCAGATCTTATTCCCTAGGCTCAAGTTCAAAGACATTATCTACCTGCATCAAACCCCCTATCTTTTTGATGGTTCGGTGTACCAAAATGTCGCTTATGGCATTCGCTTTAACAAAGAGAGCCAAAAAGATAAGCGAGCTCAAATAATTAATGCATTGAGAATGGTAGGTTTAGAAACCTTGGCAGATGAACACATTTCTGTGTTGTCTGGTGGTGAGCGTCAACGCGTTGCAATGGCACGAGCCTGGATTCTTAAGCCGTCAATCTTGCTTATGGATGAACCAAGTGCCTCTTTAGACAAAGAATCTATTGAAAGATTGGTGATAATGGCCGAAGATCTTCTTCAAAGAGGCGCGAGTTTAGTCATCACTAGTCACCAAACTAACGCGTTAACCGACTTATGTAAGAAGCAATGGTGGATCAAAGACAATACTTTGACCGAATCGCCGCTTCTGCAAGTTATTCAGAAAGATAAAGCACAAGAGAATATTTATGCTGCTTCCAACGCAAACTAGTTGGGTTATTTTGGCTGGCGGACAGGCCAGCCGCATGGGCGGAAAAGATAAAGGACTTGTTGAGCTCAACGGTTCTCCGCTTATTCAATACGTTATAAACAAGCTGTCACAGCAAGATGTCAGCATCACTATCAATGCCAACCGTAACTTAGACAGTTACCAAGCATTTGCTCCGGTTGTTTCCGATTCCTTCCCTGACTATCCAGGTCCATTGGGCGGCATTCATGCTGGCCTTAAAAACGCGAGTACAGACTGGGTAGGCTTTGTCCCTTGCGACAGCCCACAAATCAGTGACGACCTTGTTGAGCGTTTTTGTTCTGCAGTTAAAGAAGACAGCGACATTCTTGTCGCGCATGATGGCGAATTTAAGCAACCTGTATTCACCCTATTCCACAAACGTGTTCTACCAAAGTTAGAAGCGTTTTTGGAACGTGGTGATCGTAAAATCATCTTGCTATACAAAGAGTGTGTTACCGAATACGTTGATTTCAGCGATTCTCCTAACTGCTTTGTTAATCTCAACACGCCAGAAGAACTCACCCAATTCGGAACGCTTCAATAATGAAAGATTCTAAACAACGCCCTAACCTTCCTTTATTGGGCTTTGCTGCTTATAGCGGTACAGGCAAAACGACCGTACTTGAAGCGCTGCTTCCTCTGTTGACTGATGCGGGTTTAAAAGTTGGCGTGTTAAAACATGCTCACCACGATTTTGATGTCGATAAGCCGGGTAAAGACAGTTACCGCTTACGTAAAGCGGGCGCGAACCAAATGTTGATTGCTTCTCGTAATCGTCACGTGATGATGACAGAAACACCAGAAGCCGAAGCAGATTTTTATTACCTGCTGACTCGATTTGATACCAACACGCTTGATCTGATTTTGGTTGAAGGCTGTAAGAACATCGCCTTCCCTAAAATTGAACTGCACCGAGATGAAGTGGGCAAACCTTGGTTATATCCAAACGATAACAACATTATTGCTATCGCGGCAGACAGCCAAGTTGAATCAGAGCTGCCACAAATGGCGATCAGCGACTTAGAAGCGATTCGTGATTTCATCATCGATTACGCGCAGTCCTTTGACCTTGTCTCTACAACAGGCAGAGCCGTGTCATGCTCATCTTCAAAAGACGCAGCGCCAGCTGTTTGTTGTGATTCGTTCTCTCCTGCAGGTTTAACCGTTACTCAAGGCCAACAAAAGATTGTTGATAGCATTGACGCACTCGATCTCACAGAGAGTGTTGAATTACTGCAAGGCTACGGCCGCGTGCTGGCTGAAGATGTGATTTCGCCAATCAACGTTCCTCAGAATACCAACTCTGCAATGGACGGTTATGCAATTCGTAGTGAAGATCTAGAATTGGACAGTTACAACATCATTGCTGAAGTCATGGCGGGTCACAGCTACGAGCAAATCGTGCAACAAGGTGAAGCCGTTAAAATCATGACCGGCGCACCAATGCCAGAAGGCGTTGATGTTGTCGTGATGCGTGAACAAGCCGTCCAAGATGGCGATAAAGTTAGCTTCCCTGATGCTAAAATCTCGGTTGGACAAAATGTCCGTATGGCAGGTGAAGATTTAGAAATCGGCCAACCTGTCTTTACACGTGGCACACGCATTGAAGCGCCAGAAATGGGCATGATGGCGTCGTTAGGTTTTGGTACCTGCCCTGTTCTGCGTAAAGTGAAAGTGGGTGTGTTCTCTACGGGTGATGAAGTTCAAGCGCCGGGTCACGAGCAAAAACCAAACTCTATCTATGACTCAAATCGTTTTACTATTATCGGCATGCTTCAAAAGCTCGGCTGTGACATCGTCGATTACGGCATCATTGAAGATGATGAGCAGAAGATGATGGATGTGCTGCATTCTGCGTCGCTTGAAACCGATATGGTTTTGACTTCTGGTGGTGTGTCTGTTGGTGATGCGGATTACATCAAGCTTGCGTTAGATAAACTGGGTGAAATCAACTTCTGGCGTATCAACATGCGTCCAGGTCGCCCATTGGCTTACGGTAAGATTGAGAACAAGCCGTTCTTTGGTTTACCGGGTAACCCTGTTGCTGTGATGGTGTCGTTCATTAACTTTGTTGAGCCTGCGATCCGCAAGCTTCAAGGTCAAACGAACTGGACACCAGTAAAAGCAAATGCTGTAGCAACTGAACAACTGCGCTCACGCCAAGGCCGTACTGAATTTAGCCGTGGTGTGTTCTCGATGAATGAATCTGGCGTGCTTGAAGTGAAAACAACGGGCAAGCAAGGTTCAGGTATTCTGCGTTCAATGAGTGAAGCGAACTGCTTAATCGAAATCTCTCCAGCAGTTGATACTGTGAAAGTTGGCGAGACAGTGACGATCATTCCTCTGCAAGGTCGTGTTTAACTCAAAGCAAACACTTAAATTGACTTGGCAGCTTTTTAATTGATTTAGAAGCTTTTAAGTGATTTGGAAGATCTTCGCCAAGACATAGACGAAGCCCCTTCTATCGAGCTTTCGATGTTAAGGGGCTTTTTGTTCTTTTCGTTTCGAGAAAAACAACCTGTTCGTTTCCTAAAAGACAAATAGCTTAAATTACGCTAAACGTTTAGAACGATAATCTTAAGATTTCTTACCATTACCTTGAGCCACGTACGCTTTTTATGTAGAGTGCGCGCAAAGTAATAATTCTATTGGAGAGCACCATGGCTCGTACCATTCTGTACACTTACAAAGACGAAGACAAAGAGTTACTGTTTTCAAAACAAGAACACCGCACGATCCAAGAAGCTGTTGCTGCAGCTGAAGGCATCGATATCTCTGAGTATCTAAAAACTGAGCAACAGCTTGAGTTGATTTCTGATACTAAAGCGGTTCGCAACTACCAAGACAACTACTTCCGCAAGCTTGGCTTTACTAAGCTTACGTTGAAGCAAAAAGACAATCTTGGTGTTGGTAAAAAGAAGAAGTAAGCCCTCTTGGCTCTTTTCTTGATATGTCGTTTCTAGCTTTTCGTTTGTAGTTAACAGCTAACAGCTAACAGCTAAAGAAACGAAAGCACCGAACAATAAAAAATGCCGCAACCTCTTTCGAGATTGCGGCATTTTTATTTGTACTTTTTAACTATCTAACCTTAGCTAGCTTAACTTAAGTCACGATTACTTAATGTTAAGGAATGCAGCACCACGAACGCCGCCTGAATCACCATGCTTCGCTTTGATGATCTTTGGACATTTCGCTACAGACAGTAGGTATTTAGGGATACGCTTTGGCATCTCTTCGTAGATAAGTTCGAAGTTTGAAAGACCGCCACCCAATGCAACTACGTGTGGATCAAAACCGGTAAACAGGTTCGCGAAACAGATAGCCAATAGCTCCATGAAACGATCAACGTGCTCAGCCGCTTTTGCTTCACCTTCGTTGTACGCTTGAATGATCTCGATTGCTTTCTTCTTCTCGCCGAAGTAGTGCTCGTAAATCAATTCAAAGCCACGACCTGATAGGTAGCTGTCTAGACAACCTTTCTTGCCACAACCACAACCGAGTAACGGTGCGTTGTCGCCAAGGTGGAACCAAGCATCAATAGGAAGACGCATATGGCCCAGTTCACCAGCAACGTGGTTACGACCAGAGAACACTTTGCCTTCGTAAACTAACCCGCCACCAAAACCAGTACCTAGAATTAGGCCTGCTACTGATGGTTCGTCTTTAAGCTCGTCATCCCACGCTTCTGAAAGCGCAAAGCAATTCGCATCATTTTCAATTTTCACACTACGACCAATAAGTGCTTCTAGGTCTTTACGTAGTGGTTTCCCCGTTGAAGCTGGCACGTTAACAACCAGCATTGTGCCGTCGTCAGCATCTTCCATACCAGGAAGACCAAGACCAATTTTACCTTCGCAAGAAAATTCACTGTCGTACTTCTTCACCAAACCGGCAATCGTATCAAGTAGCAGTTGATAATCTTCAGTAGGCGTTGGTACGCGTTCTGTTGCTACTCGCTCAAGTTTTTCATTGAACGCACCAAATTCAATTTTTGTGCCGCCAACATCGAAGCCGTAATACATGAAATCTCTCCAATTTTTCCCTAAATTCGGGCAAATAAATTTTTCAAATTAAACATCTAGGACGCATTATCCATAACACTCCCCCTACAAACCGTGATGGATAACAAACTTATCTCGTGTTCGAATCTGTTTGAACAACAAGTCAGCACAAAGCGGTTAAAGGTTAGAGTGACGTCTCATTTTTAGTGTGCTCTATGAAAGCGTTCAGGCTTGGTTTGGTTGGATCGGACTTATAACGCGTCTTACTTAGCATGTAGCTTTCACGAAATGTCTCAAACCACAGCTGTAAAGTCTTTGCGCCCTGCTCTTCACCAGCCTGTTTCAAAACCAAGCTCGCTACTTCTGCAGTCGAGAGATGTTGTTCGTTGTCTGACTTACGCATCATGTATTGCGAAACCGATTCTGGTTCGATCGACAACACCGGTAAGTCTTGCAGATACTCTGAACGACGGAAAATACGTCGTGCTTCACGCCAACTACCATCAATAAAGATCAGCAACAACGTCTTGTTCGAATCTCGCATCTCACCAAGGTCAGCAACCACGCGCGATTTGTCATCGGTATAATCTTCAGGAAAGACCACGACTGGCTGATATTTATCGTCTTTCAGCACATCAAGCATCTCTTGATTCGGTTCAGTGCGGTGCCAAAGGTAGGCATAGCTGTCTTTAACGGTATCAAGGATTAAACGGCCGGTATTACTTGGTTTGAGTATTTCGTTGTCCGATAAGATCAACATGGTCGCGACGTTCGTATTTACGTCTGGTTGATGTTCACAGATACAGCTGTCTTGTTTGATTTTACAGAACTGACATCGAACCACTTTACACCCGCGCGCGTTAAACGGCTTGGTAGAAAGAGACAAACGGTGTTGATATAAACGGTGAAAAGCGTGGATTCTCATGGACAATAACGATAAATCTAGAAAAGTGGCACGATTGTACTTACAGTGTCCCTAGAATGATAGAAGGAATTCCCATGCAAGACCCATCACTGCTTCGCCTTGTTTTCTTTATTAGCGCTTTTGTTTTGTGTGCGTTGTGGGAATATCGTACGCCAAGAAAAACGTTGACTCAAAATAAATGGTTTCGTTGGGGAAATAACTTCTCATTAATGGCGCTTAACAGTGTTTTATTGGCGACATTAATACCTGTTGCGGCATTTCAAGCGGCACTGATTGCGGAACAAAATCAATGGGGTCTGTTCAATAACATTCGCCTACCCTTTGAAATCACCGTGTTCCTTTGTGTCGTGTTATTAGATCTTGCCATTTACACTCAACATTTAGTCTTCCACCGTATCCCTGTCCTGTGGAAACTTCATCGCGTCCATCATGCCGATTTAGATATCGATGTCACAACTGGTACCCGCTTCCACCCCATCGAGATGATTTTATCTATGTTAATTAAAGTCGCGTTGATTTTCGTATTGGGTGTGCCCGCACTAGCGGTTGTGATATTCGAGGTTGTGCTTAATGTGAGTGCTATGTTCAATCACAGCAACGGTCGTTTACCTTTATGGTTCGACAAGCAGCTTCGTAAAGTGATTGTCACGCCAGATATGCATCGAGTGCACCATTCAGTGATCGTCAAAGAGACCCACTCTAACTTTGGGTTCTTCTTATCAGTTTGGGATATCTGGTTTAAAACGTATCGTGCTCAACCCAAGCTTGGTCACGATAAGGTAAGCATCGGTGTACCAGAAATACGAGACGGAAAAGAACAAAGGCTCGACTTGATGTTACGCCAACCATTCGCTTCCTTCCCTCATTCGAAAGACAAGACCTAACGCCTCAAGAAAATAATAAAAAATGGCGCAAACTCATAAGAGATTGCACCATTTTTATATGCGTAGCTTCTCACCTTTCAGCGGCAATTCCCACTTCCGGACGACGTTGACACACTTACTTCAATACGTACTTATGAAGCATGGCTTGTTGGTGCCCTGCTATCTCTCCGACTTGCTCTGAACTCTCGATCATAGATTCAAGTTGCAGCTTAGTATTTTCGCCCTGCTCAGACACGCGAGTGATAGAATGCGTTACATCGACAGTCGCACGTGCTTGTTGTTCGGTAGCCACCATGATTTGCTCAACACGCCCTTTGATCTGGCTTACTGCAAATTCTATTTTCTCGAAGGCTTGTCTTACATCACCACTGGTTTGCAGTGCATTGGCCATCTCGCTTCTCGATTCCGTTACAGAAGCACGTGAGCGATCTGCTGCCGCTACTAGTTCGTTCATCATGCTACGAATATTGGTGGTTTGCTGGGATGTGCCGCTCGCCAATTTACGCACTTCGTCTGCAACTACCGCAAAACCTCGACCTTGTTCACCTGCTCGCGCCGCTTCTATCGCAGCGTTCAGTGCCAATAAGTTGGTGTTTTCAGCGATACCACTGATCATGTCGACCATTTCACGAATCTGTTTCACTCGACCATCCAAGTCAGCCATCGACTCTTCACTCATGCTAAGAGAGTGCTCAAGCGCTTGTAATCGTTGTTGGTTAAGGCCAACAACTTGGCTGCCATTCACTGACTCATCTTCTGCTATTTGAGCATCGTCGTTCGATGCGTTAGAGATACGAGCAATCTCACCAATCGATGCTTCCAGCTCCGTAATGGTGGTGATCATATTCTGAAGTGATTCGTTCTGCTCGTTCAAGCTCGAATTGGTTTGCTCTGCAGCGTCGTGGCTTACTTCTGCCGTTTGATAAAGCGTCTCACAGTTGCGCGTTACTAAACGAACCGAATCTGCGGTTGAATCAACGACCGTATTGAGTTTTGAAGTAATAACTTGCAGCTCTAGCGGCCCCAGTAATTCACTCTGTTTAGAGAAGTCATGATCTGCCAGTGAACTCAACTGTTGAGTTATGTTTTTAAGCCCTTTATTCATCCAACGGCGTAACACGAACCATGAAATCACAATGATTACGGCAATCACTAGCCCGCTGATAAACAACACACGATCAATATTGGTAATGGTTTGATTTACAACCAGTTCACTTTCATCAATCAGGTGGGAAGCGGTGGAAGACAGCTGATTCAATGTGCTAATGACGGTGTTCGCTAAGTTAATGACTTGCGTTAAGTTTTGCTCTTGCTGCTGAACCAGTTCGAGTTTCAAGAGGATCTGTTTGATCACGCCTTCTTCGGTAAAGCCTTCTTTCACCATCTCGTAAGGCGCCGTCAAGCTCGCGAACTCAACGATGTCTGGATGCCAATCGGCAAAATCGCTGTAAGCCAAGTTAAGGCCTGCGATTCGGTTTCTCAATTGACGGTATTCGTCTTGTGCTTTATCAATGTCAGATTGCATCATCAACATCAAGAAGGTGTTCGCCATAGCAGACGCACTGGATGTAAATCGGTTCGCTGCATCGCTCGCTTCTGGGTTGTCTTCAACCAAGAATGAGCTGATTCGGTTCATTTCAGGTCCGATCGAGCCAACACCATAACGAAACTCGCCCATTTTACTGTCGATTAGGTTTTGCTTACTTTGAATCTCAATCTGTGCCAGCAATACCGTATTAGTCATGGTTTGCAGTTGCGCCATATCATCAATAAGGTTTTGTTGCTGCTCTAAAGAGATCGCATCAGGAAAAGATTGGGAGATAAAAAGGAGTTCCTCAAGCGTGGTATTACTCTCTGTTGCGAGTTGGTCAATTGAAACCCTTGTCGAATTCAGCGCATCTAAGTCGGTTGACTGGGTGCTATAGGTGAGAAGTTTTACTTGCTCTAATACGCTTTGCGTTAATTCGGCATTGTGTAACGCAAGGGGTAAAGCTTGTTCTGAAAGTGCGTCAAAATGTCCTCCGACTCGTTCAACTCCCCGAATGCTAACCATTGATAAAAAACTAACGAGTAAAAGAATGGAAATAAATACAGCAGTGACGGTTTGAATGAGCGAGAATGTATAACGTGAGGGTTTTATTGATAAATTTGTGTCGGGCATGTGAAATCCAGTTTGACTACGAAAAGAGATATCCTTAAGTTAGTTCGTATACTAGAAGTCCTTGATGACGTTTTTATTTCAGTTTTTTGTCAGAAGAGTTACATATGAAATTCAGAAAAATGGCTGTAGTTACAATAACTTTAGCAACATTGGCTGCTTGTAGCTCGTCACCATCGCCTTCTCAGCTTAGTCAAACCGCACAGAAACCCTTATCAAAGTCAGAACAATTGACTACAAACGCTTATATGAGTGTGTATGAACAGTGGAAAGGTGTGCCATACCATTTCGGTGGGACATCATTTCGAGGCGTAGATTGCTCCGCTTTTGTTCAAATTGCCGTGCAAAATGCGACACAACAAGCCCTACCGAGAACCACAAAAGATCAGAGCAAAAAGGGAAAAGAAATAGCGTATGGGCAAGCAACAAGCGGTGATTTGGTATTTTTCAAAACATCGATGACGGTAAGACACGTAGGTGTGTATTTAGGAAATAATCAATTCCTACATGCTTCGACATCGAAAGGTGTCATCATATCGAGGTTGGATAACCCTTATTGGGCTTCTAAGTTTTGGCACTTTAGGCGTTTATAGCGGTTCGTAAGATAAACCGCTGAGCGAGGTAACTCTAGAAAGATACGACTTAAACGCCCGTTGTTATTATGCTGATTAATTACGACGATAAATGAGCAAACAAACCGTTAATCGTATTTAGCAACAGCAGTATCAAACAGGTTCTTCACTAACGCGATGTACTCATCGAGGAATACAATTTGTTCGTTAGTCGCTTTCTTAGCCCACACACCCGCTAATACTTCACCAAGATCCGCTACTACGGCATCTGCTTCTTTCAAAAGTTGAAAACGAACGCTCGAATGCAACTCTGGGTTTTGCTCGAAAATAGCCATGATGTTTGTTGAAATCATGTCGGTAACAATGTCTTCGACACTTTCGTTTCCAGTATCACCATTACTATTGGTAAACACATCAAGGTTGAATGATAGGTGCTCGATTAAAGCCAAATAGCCATCGGTTTCTACAACCACAATAATTCTCCGTTTTAAGCTCTAGAGCAGATTAATACGTACTTGCCTAATACTATGTAAATGAAGCTATTTGTCATCACTTTATTGCCCAAAACCACATTTAAATGATCCTAGTTAGTATTTCAGCTTAAAATTAAATCGATATAGCTTTATGTGGTATACCTGCCTACTTAAGACATAAGTAAATTCACGCTAAAGAAGTGTAAGACAAACTTTGAAGCAAAGTATTGCGCCAGTTAACAATAGCCCTTTCAACTTACTCTAAAAGCTCATTTGATTTAGTCGCTAGACAATAACAAGCTCAAACCTCTTTTCCAGTTTGTGGCGTTCAAAACCGTTTCGATTGTGAGACCAGTTCCAAACTATTTCATCACGTCAGGTTTTCAATTTATGTTTGTATTTCAAAGAGCTTGAATCAGTTCGAGTTCACAATTCGGCCAATTGATTCTACGTAAGATGAAGAAGAGCTAAGAACATTGACGAGTGCGTCTATAAATTGTTCAGATTTATCCTAAACTATTGCTATTAAACAAACAGTATTTCTAACCTTCAATCTTTTTAACTTTCAGTCTTTGAGGATTTCCTATGTGGCAGGCCATTTCTCAACAACTTTCAGATACTCTTCTATTTAACTTTCAGATTACTGAACGTACCAAGGTTTCTGGTGGCGACATTAACGATTGCTATATGATCAGCGATGGTAATGAGCGTTACTTTGTGAAAGTGAATCAGCGAGAATTTTTACCTAAGTTTGAAATTGAAGCTGAGAACTTACGCTTGTTAAGAGAAACCTCCACTGTTTACGTTCCTGAGTTGGTGCTTATTGGCAAAACCAAAGAGTGCTCGTTCATTATTCTGAATTACTTGCCGACCAAACCGCTCGAGACGGGCAACAATAGCTTCGATTTCGGCGTTCAGCTTGCGCGGCTTCATCAATGGGGCGAGCAAAAAGAGTTTGGTTGCGACCAAGACAACTTTATCGGCAGCACACTTCAACCCAACCCTTGGCATAAGAAATGGGGTCGCTTTTTCTCTGAGCAACGCATTGGTTTCCAACTGCAACTGCTCAAAGAGAAAGGCATCGAGTTTGGTGATATCGATGACATCGTTGATGTGGTGAATATGCGTCTTGCTGGCCACAACCCTCGCCCTTCTTTGCTTCATGGGGATCTTTGGAATGGCAATGTTGCTAACTCTGCGTTTGGCCCAATTTGCTACGACCCTGCTTGTTACTGGGGGGACCATGAGTGTGATTTGGCGTTAACTGAATTGTTTGAAGGTTTCCCTAAAGAGTTTTATGAAGGTTACCAGAGCGTCAATCCACTCGACGTTGGCTATACTGATCGGAAAGACATTTACAACTTGTACCATCTTCTTAACCACTGCAATCAATTTGGCGGCGAATATTTAGCACACACTGAAGCATGCATTCAGAAGATACAGGCCGTTTAATACCAATTACAGCTGTTTATAACCGAATACGATTGGTATCAGTTACAGTGAGGAGAATTTGCCATGCATAAATACACAGAGAAACATGTCTCCTGCCCCCACTGTGGGCATGCCATCAGCATAACGCTTGATGCTTCTAATGGGAGCCAAGATTTTTATGACGATTGCCCAGCATGTTGCAATGCCATTCATTTGGATATGCAGGTTGACGAAGTAAGAGACAGAATCAACCTTTCGATTGATGCCGATGATGAACAAGTATTCTGACAATCAGTTTCTCGTTTAAACCATGATCAAAAAAGAGCACCTCACGTGCTCTTTTTTAATTTGGTCATCGGTGTGATTTTATTGCCACCGATTCAATGCGCTTAGTGGCTATTTCTGGTTCGCTAATACACGCTCGACAGTATCAACAATTGCCTGCGTTTGTGGATCGAACTCAATGTTCAATTGGTCGCCTACTTCACGGCCGCCAAACAGAGTACGATTCAGAGTTTCTGGGATCAGGTGAACAGAGAAACGGTTCTCTTCCACTTCACCAATCGTCAATGAACAACCATCAACACCAATGTAACCCTTACTCAATACGTACTTCATCGATTCTTCTGGTAGTTCGAACCAAAGTGTACGGTTGTTTTCTGTTTTAATCACATCGACTAGGTTAGCCATCAGAGTAATGTGGCCAGACATGCTATGCCCGCCAATTTCGTCACCAAACTTTGCTGCACGCTCAACATTCACTTTGTCACCAACATTCAGTTGGCCTAAGTTCGTCAATCGCAATGTCGCTTGCATTAAATCAAAAGCAATCTGGTTACCTGAAATTTCCGTTACCGTTAAGCAACAACCGTTATGAGCTACTGAAGCACCAATGGCTAATCCTTCAACCATTTCATCGCTTAGCTCAATGGTATGAGTTTGAAACGACTCTTTTTTGTTGATAGCAACCAGTGTTGCCATGCCTTGAACGATACCTGTAAACATAAGATTCCTATTTAGCATTCTAATAACAGTTTTTCATAGCAGTTATTGTGACATTTCTTTATGATTCGTCCAGTGGAAGCTTAAGATCATTGTCTCTGATTCCTTCAGAATGTCCTTTCCTACACTATTATTCTAATTTTCCCTCTTATTTGGAGTTGTTTGTGCATCGTTACAAAGAAGAATCCTCGAATCTAATCAAACTTGCGACCCCAGTATTGATCGCATCCGTTGCACAAACTGGAATGGGTTTTGTTGATACCGTAATGGCCGGTGGCGTAAGTGCTATCGATATGGCGGCGGTTTCGATTGCAGCAAGTATCTGGCTACCATCAATCCTATTTGGTGTTGGTCTATTGATGGCGTTGGTTCCTGTCGTTGCACAACTGAATGGTTCTGGTCGACAAGTAAAAATTCCATTCGAAATTCAACAAGGCGCATTTTTAGCGCTCGTCATCTCCCTTCCAATCATTGGTGTGCTTTTTCAAACACAATTGATATTGGAGTGGATGGACATTGAACAACTCATGGCGGAAAAGACCATCGGCTATATGAATGCGGTGATGTTTGCTGTACCTGCGTTTTTGTTGTTCCAAACATTGCGAAGCTTTACCGATGGTATGTCTTTAACCAAGCCTGCGATGGTGATTGGTTTTATTGGCTTGCTATTAAACATCCCGCTGAACTGGATGTTCGTATACGGAAAACTTGGTGCTCCTGCTCTGGGTGGTGTTGGCTGTGGCGTTGCAACGGCTATCGTATATTGGGCGATGTTTGCACTGCTGTTCGCTTACGTTTTAACATCAAAGCGTTTGGCGAAAATCAACATCTTCGGTACGTTCCATAAACCGCAACTTAAAGCTCAAATTCGTCTATTTAGACTTGGTTTCCCTGTGGCGGCCGCTATCTTCTTCGAGGTAACTCTGTTTGCGGTGGTTTCTCTGTTAGTTGCACCATTGGGTTCATTGATTGTTGCCGCGCACCAAGTCGCGATCAACTTCTCTTCGCTGGTCTTCATGATTCCAATGAGTATCGGTGCAGCCGTGAGTATTCGTGTTGGCCATAAGTTGGGCGAAAACAACACCGAAGGTGCGAAGATCGCGACACACGTGGGTATCATTGTTGGTTTAGTGACAGCCCTTATGACAGCGGCGTTAACTGTCCTGTTCAGAGAACAGGTTGCATTACTTTACACAGAGAACACGGCAGTAATTATGGTTGCAATGCAGTTGCTGTTGTTCGCGGCGGTTTATCAATGTACTGACGCCATCCAAGTTATCGCTGCGGGTGCTCTGCGTGGCTACAAAGACATGCGTTCAATCTTCAACATCACCTTTGTGGCTTACTGGTTGCTTGGTCTTCCTATCGGTTACATCTTGGGTATGAAAGATTGGATTGTTGACCCTATGGGTGCGCACGGCTTCTGGATTGGTTTCATCGTCGGTCTAACGTCAGCCGCGATTATGCTGGGTATGCGTCTACACTGGATGCACAAGCAGGACGATGACGTTCAGTTAGAATTTAGTTCTCGCTAGATTCGTACTCGCTAAGTCGGTCTATCTGATTTCGAATAAAAAAAAGAGCTCTGATTTTCAGGGCTCTTTTTCGTTTAATGGTCAGGTAGATCGTATCTGCCTTAATATTCACTCTTCTCTCGAACAAAGCGCGCAAACTTGGGTTTTCCGTTTTCAGTAAAACCATTGTAACGAAAGGTAATACGGCTGCCGATCTCTGGCGGTGCGAGTCTCATTTGGTCACTGAACCCGCTGCCTATATAAAATTCCACACCCTCTTCTGTGTGAACCAAGATTGAACCCATCATCCCTTTATACTTCCCTGTCCCACCCTTGTAGCCAATAACTGTGGCTTCGGCATCATGATGCCTTTTCAGTTTTAACAAATCATTACTTCGGCCTGCTTGATAACGACTGGTGATTTTTCTAAGCATCAAACCTTCGCCATTACGCTCATCGACATTATCAAGTTGATGAAACAAAGCCTCTTCACTGTGAATTGGTACATGTTCTATGTAGCTGACATGAGATTCTCCAATCACGCTTACCCAATGCAAAATGTTGTAATAGCGCTTTTGATAATCTCCCGCAGCGCCTGGCATATCAAACAGCATGAAATCGATTTGGCGCCATGCTGTGTCACTCGGCGTATGATCGAGAACGGTAGATTGAACAAGGTGGAACTTGCCCCTTCCTGCCCACAACTCTCCTTCGAGATGGACCTTAGGCAAGTTTTCAGTAAACCACTTGGGTGAGTAAATGCGATTACCATTGCGTGTATAAAGATGTTGTCCGTCCCAAAGAGCCCGAATCCCATCAAGCTTTTCACTCTTCCAGTATTCAGAAACATCAATGCCTTGTTGGTATGTATTGGCCAGTACCAAATGGTCGGGAGGTAAATAGGATGAATGAGAAGAAAGCGAACACGCCCATAGAGTTGCTATCGCCAATTTAGTTAATCTCATCATCTGCTCCGTATTGATATCTGTAGTAGTCAACAAACGCCTTTAATCCTAAGCGTTCTGACACGTAGGTAGACAACCTTTGCTAGAAGATGCGATCCACTCATCAACCTTATCTAACCTTTTCATTTATTCATTAAATTAATGATCTATAACTCTCATATATTCCGCCGTTTTTAGTTCTCATATTGAGAAACGTCTTTTCTCAATTTGAGATAGGAATTCGTACTAAACATAAATTATTGAAAAATAACAATATAAAAGTTGGCACATTCAGTGCAGTTGTCCATACATACTTAAAAGGAGATATCGCTATGGAACTACGTAAGACTGATTTAAACACAACGACACTGACACTTTCTATTTTCGGTGATCTGGATGCAGCAGGCAGTCGTGATGCACAAACCGACATCGATGATGTGATTTCTAACGATGGTCACCCTGAAATCGAAGTTGATTTTAGCCAGGTGGAGTTTTTAGATTCATCTGGTGTTGGCGCGATTGTTTATATGTTCAAACGTCTGACTGAGCGCGAACGCAACATGCGACTTGAAAATGTGACTGGTCAGCCTCTTGAAATTATGAACCTACTACGTATTGGCCACGCTATCCCAGTAAATTCAAAAAATCCTGCAAATTCATGAAGACCCACTAAGCTAGAAGTAACAAAAAATAATAAGAAAAATTAGAAACATAGGACGTTGGCATGAAAATACTGAAAAACTACATAGCCCTTTCTCTGTCCGCTCTCGTTCTGGGTGGCTGCACTAGCTATCCTGAACAAGGCACAGGGGGTTTGGCTGAAAGTTACGATTCTATTAACTATCAAAACTCAGACTTCTCTCCTGTCATGCCAGACGAGCCTCTTGGTCCGGAACATGGATTACGCTTTGATTGGCAGCTCGCTAAATTGCACCTTGATGCTTTGATTCAAGAAGGTGCTCGTTGGTGTTTCCCCGCTGCTGTTGTTCAAGCAATCGAAAAGCAAAATCGTATTGCTCGCGAACTTCAAGGTGGTCTACTACTGGATGCAGCCAACGACTTAGTAATCCAAAGAAAACGCCTAAATGAACTTGAGGTCCAACTGGATTACGTAACTTCACAAGCCCGCTGTGAGCCACCACAAAATGAAAATCAATTTAGAATGCAACTGTCGGTTATTGAACAGTTGTATGACCTACTTAATGTTGACAACCAATTTGCGGAAAACTCGACTGAAGTAAATCCTAAGTATATGGGAAGACTGGCCGAGGCGACCACTTTACTTAAAGAACACAAATCCCTAGACCTTGTTGTTACCGGCCATGCTGATGCAACGGGTGCCGAAGAATACAACGACAAGTTAGCACTTGGACGAGCGAA
Organism: Vibrio sp. 10N.222.49.C12; assembly: GCF_041475025.1. Classification (NCBI taxonomy): domain Bacteria; kingdom Pseudomonadati; phylum Pseudomonadota; class Gammaproteobacteria; order Vibrionales; family Vibrionaceae; genus Vibrio; species Vibrio sp. 10N.222.49.C12. The sequence goes on from NZ_JBFRVF010000042.1 coordinate 74,119, forward strand.
ACAAGTCGAACGCTACCTGACTATTTTTGGACTAGGCGCTCAACGAATCAAAGCCGTATCTGTTGGCGAAACCGTCCCTCTTTTTGAAGGTGAATCCGACGGCACGCGTTTAACGAACCGCCGAGTAAGTATTGAAATTGTCTCGCCTAAGAATGCCGAGAAAATGGGAGGTGGATTATGAAATCCTTGATCGCTTTTATCATCACCCTATCGTTATGCTTTGCGAATGTCGTCAATGCTAACGATGAGTTTTCAGACGCGGTTCAAGTCGGTGATCTAATCCAAGTTAACGTACCCGGTGAAAGTACCTTAAACACGGGGTTCCAAGTGGATAAGCGTGGCCGTATTACTCTTCCAGAAGTAGGCGCTGTGTTTGTTGCGGGTTACGACAGCGAACAGCTTAACAAAGTCGTTCTAGAGTCGCTGGCAACCGCTTACAAAGATCTTTCGAACGCTTCAGTGTATGTAAAAGAGCAGCAAATCATCATCTACGTGCAAGGTTATGTAGAACAGCCTGGCGAATACACGCTCTCATTAGGTTCTAGCATCCAAATGGCACTTTACGCTGCGGGTGGTTTACGCCCGGGCGCGCAACTGGATAAGCTGATTCTTAAGCGAGGCGCAGATAAGAAAGAGTTTAACTACAAACGATTCCTTGATTCAGGAGACGAGTCAGCATTACCTACTCTTCAATCACTGGATTCACTATTCGTTCCAGCTTCTCCATTAGTCGGTAACATCGAGCAAGAGTTTGACGCAGCAAAGCTTGCTAACTCAGGTGACAGTGCTGATTCTCGTAACTCCATCAAAGTGTTTGGTGAGGTGAACGCGCCGGGTTCGTTCACTTACAAAGAGAACACCGACCTTGTCGACGTACTTATGCGTTCGGGCGGCGTAACTCGTTATGCCAGTGTTGAGCAAATCCGAGTGATTTCGAACAACACCCCAACGCTATTCAACCTAAAACGTTACTTAGATTCTGGTGACGAAAGTCTGCTTCCAATTTTACGCCCGGGTGCGACCATTTTCGTTCCCAAGCAAGAAGAAGAGATCAAATCCGGCGCCAACATGGTTTACGTAATGGGCGAAGTCGCAGCCCCTGGTGCTTTTGAAGGCAAAAGAGACGCGACCTTTATGGATATCTTGGCTAATGCGGGCGGCCCAACTCGATTTGCAGAGTCACGACAAATCCGTGTCATCAAAGCAGATGGTAGAGTGCTTAAATTCGATTTAGCGGCTTACACTGAAGGCTTGCCTAACTCCAACCCTCCTAGCATCAAAGCGGGTGACGCGATTTTCGTTCCCGAGAAAACCGACATGAACGAGAAGTCTTGGTTGAAAATCACGCCAGACCGAGCAGTTAACGTGATTGGTGAGGTCAATCGACCTGGTCGTATTGAATGGTCAGATGAAATGAACTTCATGGGGCTATTGGCACACGTCGGCGGCCCTACGCTACGCGCTGACACATCGAAAATCGAGGTTGTTACGGGTAGAAAGCTAGTCGTGTTTAACCTTGATGATTTTATTCGAAATGGTGCGCCACGTGATCAAATGCCACAAATTCGAGCGGGTTCTATCGTGCGCGTTCACGACTTGCCACAAGATCCTTCAGACAATAAATCACAATGGGTTCGTCAAAGCTCTGATGCTTCGATCTACATCTTTGGACAAGTGAATGCGCCTGGTCGTTACCGCTTCACCAAAGACATGCACTTCCTTGATATCTTGTCTGCGGCTGATGGCCCAACAAAGGATGCCGACATCCACAATGTTCGAGTAACGCATCGTGACAAAACCTATTCGCAAGTAAGCAAACTTAACTTATCACTGTACTTCGAAACCGGTGACGAATCGTTACTGCCAAACGTAACCACTGGCGACACGATTTACATCCCAGAGAAAGGCAAAAACTGGTTAGATACACCGAAAGAAGAAACCGTTCGTGTGCTTGGTGCGATTAACAATCCGGGGCGTTATGTGTTCAACGACAACATGACCATTCTAGATATTCTGGCAGAAGCTGCAGGCCCTACCGACAATGCTTACGTAGAGAAAATTACCATCGTCAATATGTCTTGTTGCCAAGGTCAGGCTCGTACTTTTGACCTTGTTGAATTCAGCAAAACGGCGAACATTTACAACCTGCCGGTGCTGCGCGCCGGTGACACGATTTACATTCCAGACCGTCGCGAAAGTTTTATTGAGAAAGCACGAGTCGGACTTGATGACATACTGCGTATCACCACGACCATCGTATTAATAGGAGCTTTATAATGACTATTTCAGCGACCCATGCCGAAGTCGAGCAACTGTATTTAGCTTCTGAACTTAACGGCCAAAAATCAATATGCGTCACCGCCTGCCATTCAGGTGACGGCGTAACATCTATTGCAACCGCATTAGCCGAGCGTTTTCTTCTTGCGGGTCATTCAACGCTTTATGTTGATCTCAACTTATTCAACCCTGCTTTCAAAGATTTGAATATGCTAGAAGATAATCAGCAAGGTCAACTGATAGAACATGTTGAATCTCAGCGTACGTTTATCGGTGTCCCTGCTCCACAAGTTGCTTCAACGCAATTGGCTTATAAAGATCCGACAACGTTACAAAAAGTGGTCAACAAATGGTTAGAGAAATACGACAGAGTCATCATTGATACCTCACCGCTTCTCAACATAAACAAAGGCAATATTCCGGCGCAGTCTGTCGCGAGCGCTTGTGGCACTACACTAATTGTTGTCGCCTATGGAGAAACGTCGAGTCACCACCTAGAACAAGCGAAAAAGCTGCTTGATGCACAAAGTATCAATCTAATGGGCTGCGTGATGAACATGAAACAAAAGCCTAGCTTTGCACAAGAGTTGGTCAGACAAATCAATCGAATGAAATTTATCCCCGTTAAGCTTCGCGATAGCTTGGCAAACAAGCTGTATCAAAATGAGTTTTTGAACCTTCCTATGTAACTTTCTTTTGCTACTTTCTGGCTGTCATTAAAACCATGACAGCCGCCAATCGTATTAGACTTCAAGCTCCAACTGCTCTGAATGATTCAAAACCAAATTGGGTGTTTTTGGCGAAATTGTTATTAAAAATAAGATTTTAAAAACCATTCAACGCATTTCACACACGTCATTCATGGTCTTACCACCTTTAAATCCCTTCAAAAATAAACAGCCCCACACCTTAATGTGACACAGACGGTTAAAGTGCCATGTAAATTGCATCAAAGATGGAATTCGTACGATTATTCCCTAAGATTATAAATAGAGGTGGTTTTTGACGAATTTGTAATAGTTTGACAAAGTTATCCGATGGCTGTTGAAACACAGTGGATGAATTGGCAAATCACACTTCACTGACTTTGCACGTTTATCTATTCAAACTTCACCCATCCCTCCTTCTGCTCAAATGGTTCAAATACACGGAAAGGATCACCATCGAGCAATTTAGATAATCAATTTACCTTGGTTACCTTAGTTGTATTATTAAAGAGAAAGGAAACTCAATATGAAATACAAGTTAAGCTCCGTATTTTTGTTAGCAGCAGCAGCCAGCGGTAATGCTAACGCTGGAGAATGTGGCAGCGTAACAATCGCAGATATGAACTGGAACTCTGCAACACTGATCGCCAATATCGACCAATTCATCCTTGAACATGGTTATGGGTGTGATGCTGAACTTATCCCTGGCGACACTATGCCAACAGGCACGTCTATGATCGAAAAAGGCCAGCCTGATGTTGCACCTGAACTTTGGAGCAACAGTTTAAAAGACGCATTAGATAAAGGTGTTGAAGAAAAACGTCTTCGCTACGCAGGTAAAGCACTTGTGAACGGCGGCGAAGAAGGCTTTTGGGTTCCAGCTTACCTAGTAAAACAGTACCCTGAAATGGCAACCATCGAAGGCGTACGCAAAAACGCAAGCTTATTTAAACACCCTGAAGACCCAGATACATCTGCATTCTACAGCTGCCCTGCAGGCTGGAACTGTCAGATCAGCGCCGGAAACTTGTTTAATGCTCTTGAGCTAGAAAACAGCGGTTTCACGATTGTTGATCCAGGCTCGAGTGCCGGCTTATCTGGCTCTATCGCAAAAGCTTATGAACGTGAAGAAGCTTGGTTTGGTTACTACTGGGCACCGACCGCTGTTCTAGGTAAATACGACATGGTTAAAGTCGACTTTGGCAGTGGCGTTAATGAGGAAGAGTTCCTTAACTGTACCACCAAAGAAGATTGTGAATCGCCAAAAGCAACCATGTACCCGCCTTCACCTGTCCACACGATTACCACTGAAAGTTTTGCGTCACGTGCTCCTGAAGCGTACGACTACTTTACTAAACGTGGTTTCACAAACGACAAAATGAACTCGCTACTTGCTTGGATGGAAGACAACCAAGCTGATGGCGAAGAAGCGAGTCTGCATTTCTTAAGTGAATTCCCAGAAGTATGGCACCCATGGGTTTCTGAAGAAGTGGCTAAGAAAGTTGAAGCAGAGCTGTAAGAGCTTGATTTAATAACAAGTAATTACGCTTCAACAATAAAACAGAAATAACGTCGCTATACTTGATGTTATTCATGATTCGGAGCCCTTTTCATTAGCGATTTTCTTATCGCATGGACAAGTGGCTCCGAACTATAAGGATATAAAATGGCTGACAGCAATTGGTTATCAAGCTTTCCAGAGATGGAACGCGGTGATTTACGAACCATAAAAAAGACGCTAGATGGCGCATACCGTGAATTTTCCCGTGAATACGGCGAAATGATTGAATCTCTCTTTGACCCTCTTCTTTCATTCCTCGTTTGGTTTGAAAAACTCCTTATCTCAACACCTTGGATTATAGTCCTAGCTGTGTTTACCAGCCTTGTCTACGCAGCAAGCCGTTCTTGGAAACTGGCTCTAGGCTGTGTTGCTTCTCTACTTCTCATTGGTTACTTTGGAATGTGGGAAGACACCATGCGGACGCTCAGTATCATCACTGTATGTACCTTGGTTTCAATATTCTTGGGCATTCCGATTGGTATTGCGATGGCTCGTTCAAATCGAGCTCAGTCAATTGTTACGCCGATGCTCGATATCATGCAAACCATGCCTGCGTTCGTTTATTTGATTCCAGTGGTAATGCTACTGGGCATCGGTAAGATTCCAGGGCTAATCGCCGTGGTTATCTACGCGATTCCACCTGTAATTCGTCTAACTAACCTAGGCATACGCTTAGTTGATAAAGAAGTCCTTGAAGCCGCTACCGCTTTCGGTGCGAGCAAAAAGCAACGCTTATGGGGTGTTCAACTTCCTCTAGCAATGCCAACGATCATGGCGGGTATTAACCAAACCATCATGATGGCACTGTCTATGGTTGTTATCGCATCCATGATTGGTGTGAAAGGCCTAGGACAACCGGTTCTCAAATCGATTACTAACCAGTACTTCACATTAGGCTTGATGAATGGTTTCGCCATCGTTGCCCTCGCAATCCTTTTTGACCGCGCTTCACAAGCGTACGCAAGAAGAACTAATGCGCATTTAGGAGGATTCAAGCATGACTAAACCATTGATTGAAATTAGTGGTCTGTACAAGGTGTTTGGACCGAAACCAATGTCTGTTATGAACCGAGTTCAAAACGGCGAACACAAAGATCAGATTCTTGCGGATACGGGTCATACCGTTGGTTTGAAAGAGATCAACCTTGAGATTAACCGTGGTGAAATCTTCGTTATCATGGGGCTTTCTGGCTCGGGTAAATCGACGCTGATTCGCCACTTCAACCGTTTGATTGACCCGACTCAAGGTAAAATCATGGTTGAAGGCATTGATGTGATGAGCCTCAACACTAAACAGCTAGAAGAGTTCCGTCGTCATAAAATGTCGATGGTATTCCAACGCTTTGGCTTAATGCCTCATCGCACTGTGGTTGAAAACGTTGCGTACGGGTTGGAAGTACAAGGCATCAAAAAAGAAGACCGTTTAGCGAAAGCCAACGAATGGTTAGAAACGGTGGGCTTAAAAGGTTACGGCAAGCAATACCCAGCGCAACTTTCAGGTGGTCAGCAACAACGTGTTGGGCTTTCGCGCGCTCTGTGTACTAACGCTGAAATCTTGTTAATGGATGAAGCCTTTTCGGCACTCGACCCTTTGATTCGAAGTGAAATGCAAGATCAGCTTATCGAACTTCAAGAGAAGCTTCATAAGACGATTGTTTTCATCACTCATGATCTGGACGAAGCACTCCGCCTAGGCGATAGAATCGCAATTTTGAAAGACGGCGAGTTAGTACAACAAGGCACACCACATGAGATTCTGCTAAATCCAGCCGATGATTACGTGGAAGCGTTCGTGAAAGACGTAAACCGTGCTCGTGCACTGATCGTTGAAACCGTTATGCAGCCTCCTCTGTATCGAATCACATCAGAAACGATTGAAGGTGCTCTGGCACAGATGAAGATGCTGAAAAACGATTACGCTTATCACGTAACGGATGACGGCTATCAAGGCCTAGTCACACAAGAGAGCCTACAAGACGCCGTTGAAGATTCATCGGTGCATGATTTTAGTGATGAGATATACGAAGAAGTCCCTGCCATCTTACCAGATGCGGTGATTGAAGAAGTGCTACCGGACACTATGTCTTGTGACTACTCTCTTCCAGTTGTTGATGAAGACGGTAATCTAATAGGTGAACTCGAGAGAAGCGCTGTTGCTGATATCTTCTCAGAAAGTAGCGAGGAAGAAGTAGAAGCCGACCCAAAGCCAAAGATTGATAAAGCTTCGTAGTCCTACTTTTCGTGATTTAAAGCTCGGCTGTTTAAATTATCGCTATTTGCGTTATCGCTATTTAGATTAGCCCAAACTGCTTACCCCGCTCTAAGACCACTGTTGTTAATTCACTGCAGTGGTCTTTTTTATTTGTATCGGGCTCGTTTTCTTCTGAGATCTACCCGCACCTTAGGCTTTATAGGGTAAGCGTGCCATGAACAC